>JAUIMJ010000048.1 GCA_030433295.1 bacterium
TGATGCGACAGAAGAAATAGCAGTTAAAAATGGCGCCCGCATCGCACGATGTGAGCAGAAAAATCTCTCGGCAATCAGAAATGCGGGAGCTTCGATTGCACAGGGCGCGATACTCATCACCATCGATGCTGACAGCCGCATGTCGAAGAACATGCTCAGGGAAGTGCGCAGGCAGATCATCGATAAGAACGCCATCGGCGGAGCCGTCTCAGTGTGGCCGGAGCGACACTCTCCTGGCATCTGGCTTACGGGTTTATGTCTGCTTCCGCTGATTGTCCGAGACGGTATCAGTGGTGGTATGTTCTACTGCCAAAAAGCCACGTTCGAAGCCCTCGAGGGCTTCGATGAATCCCTGGTAAGTGCAGAGGATGTGGATTTTGCGAGACGGCTCAAAGCATACGGCAAACAAAGTGGGCAGTCCTTTAGGATAATTTTCAGGGCACACATCGTAACTTCCTGCCGGAAATTCGATGCACTCGGCGATTGGTATTTCCTTAGAAACCCGGGTGAGTTTTTCCGTATTTTTGGTGGAAAAGACGAAAAACTTGCAAACAAATTCTGGTATGATTTTCCCCGCGATCCATAGTTCGAGTTTTCTGGCACATGACTATTAATTCAGTATTCACGCCCCAGCTTGCCCTCTTTCTTGGCTTTGTTCTGGCCTCTTTTGTGGAAAACCCGCTTCGTGTGCAGAGTCGCCTCCTCTCAAGGCTCCTAATCCAGACGTCGATTGTCTTACTCGGTTTCACCATGGATATCTCCTCTGTAATGAAGGTGAGTACGGAGAATTTCGCACTGACGACCTTCACTATTTCTCTGACCCTTGCACTTGGATACCTGATTGCCCGCCTTATCAGCGTCAGTTCCGTAATCGGACAGCTCATCTCGGTCGGCACGGCTATTTGCGGCGGTTCTGCGATTGCAGCAGTCGCTGCCGTAGTCGCAGCCACTGAGGCAGAGATAGCCATATCTATTGCCTGCGTGTTTATCTGGAATGCAGTGGCTCTCTATCTTCTTCCATTCCTGGGGCACCTCATGGAACTAGGCCAGGCTCAGTTTGGTCGCTGGGCCGGCGTCTCCATTCACGACATCTCTTCGGTTGTCGGCGCCGCCGCAAGCTATGGTCCGCAGAGCCTGGTGATTGCGACCACGGTAAAACTATCGCGCACCCTGTGGATTATTCCTCTTTGCCTTTTCTACTCCCAGCTACAGGCGTATCAGCAAAAGAAGGCCATGGGAGCAGATGACCAGAGCACACAGGATAGAAGCGGCAGAGCGAAGTCGTTGATCACCGCTATCCCGCCCTTTATTGTTCTCTACCTACTAAGCTGCCTCTATAACAGCATGGAGCTTCCCGTCCCCGTCGACAGGCAACTGATAATAGAGATCTCTAAACTGGGCTTCTCGTTTGCTCTCTTTCTCATCGGTGCTAATACTTCTTTCAAACAAATCAGAAGCACCGGTGCCAAACCCCTGCTTATGTCTCTGCTTCTCTGGCTGATCATTTTGCTGCTCAGCCTTGCACTCAGCGGCTAAGTCGAGAGCGGAGAAGCACAATGGGAAAAACATCAGCAGTATCGACCTATTCAGATTTTGCAGACATCTGCGTGCGATTCTACGATCTTCTCATAGACCCGGCACAGGTCGCAGAATTCCTGCTGAGCATCAGCGGTGAGCATACGCCGAAGTCAGGCCTCTTTGTCGGCGGATTTTTTCTCGTTGCCCGGGAGCTGCAGAACCGTGGCATCAGCCTGCAGGTAACAGACTACACTGAGGATATGCTGGAACAGGGGCGCAGCCGTCTTCTTCCCGACACCAGGCTCACTCAGGCCGATCTCCGGGACCTTCCCTTTGAAGAAGAGTTTGACCTGATATTTGTGATTGGCAGGGTGTTCACCCATATGCTCAGTGAGGAAGATTGCAGTGCCGCACTTAACAGCATACATAGCGCGCTGCGGCCGGGCGGGCTGCTGATACTGGATAACTATGAAAGTTCAAAAATTCAGAAAACAGATTACTTTAACGCAAGGATATCCGTAGAAGACCCTTCGATAGTAATCGAACGTGATTCGACAACGCATCTTGTTTCCGACAAGCCGCATATCGTCGATTGGCGAGCGACGTATCGTGTTTGCGAGAACTCTGAGGAGCGAATTTTCGAAGATAGCATGTCCCATCGCGCCTTCTCGCGAGGAGAAATACAGGAACTTTTTGAAGAACATGGTTTTGACGTGCTTTCACAGGGAGATAATTTTGACGAAACGAGCTTTTATACATTGGCCCGGCGCAGGCTGGAGTAAGCGGCTTATTTGCCTCGTCATTACGACGCTCACCTTGTTCTTTGGCGAGCCCGTCGGCGACTGGTCCTCTAAAGGTTGGGATGAGGCAGTTGCGCAGGGTGCAGACTTTCAACAGCGACTACTTTCCGCAGCGCGGGCGCGAACCCGGGTCAGGGTCACCTACGATGGAGGCTACCGCAGAATCCCCTACCCCATGGGAGATGTCCCCGACCACATTGGTGTATGCACTGACCTCGTTATTCGCTCGTATCGGGCGCTGGGGATAGACCTGCAACAGCAGGTACACGAAGACATGAAGAATAACTTCTCGAGATATCCCAAACTCTGGGGCTTACGTGGACCCGACAGCAATATCGACCATCGAAGAGTGCCAAACCTACAGGTGTTCTTTCAGCGTCATGGGAAAGAGTTAAAAATTAGCCGACGTCCCGAGGATTACAGAGCCGGAGAGCTTGTAACCTGGATGCTGAACGGCGATAGTCTTCCGCATATTGGTGTTGTTTCAGACAGGAAGGTGGAAGGAACACAAAGACCAAAGATTATCCATAACATCGGGCAGGGTCCTGTGGAGGATGATATCCTTTTTCAATATCCGATAAGCGGGCATTATTCGTATGTCCCAGAACACCAGAATTGAGATACAAGACTGCCTGTAACAGCGGTGCACGAAGAACAGAGGAACAGGACATCGATGGAACTTAACGAAAGCGACGAATTCATACTGGACACCGTTCGCCACTGCGTCTGGTCGGGCTTTTACAATTTCGATGAAATTCAGGCTGTGATTGATGACATCATCGAAGTTGATGCCAATGAGACGCTCGTTCGTTCTTCTGTGGCAAAAGAGCTGGCAAAAAAACGGGAAGAGGAGAAAACATGGCCTGAGGTCACCGATTGCGACCGTCTTGATCAGGCCTTTGAAGCAATGAATTTGCGAGGAATCATTGCACTGCAGAACACCGGCCAGACGATGTCAGATGGTCTTGAAGATGTAGCTGAGGCCTTGGAAGAATGCGAGGAAGGTGGAGCTTACGGCTACTGCTTTTACCACGGTCAGGATCTTGAGCGAGCACTTGAGGGTGGCGGGCTCTTTCTTGCTTTTGGCGATCTGAACAACGAGGAGGAGGCTTCTCTCACAATCGCTGAAGCGGTCAAAGCCTGTCTCGAGGTACAGGGCTTTGTGATAGAGTGGGACGGGGATGCGAACTCCCGCCTGGGAATTCCTGAATTCGACTGGAAGCGACGTTACGCAATCGCAAACGCCGCCTGAATCCTTTCTCGGGACTCTTAGATCACCTTCTTACGCCAGGCTGCTCTGGAGAAGTTCCAGAGCCAGAGTCGGCGTTACCGTGAGCTGACCCAGAAGTGCGGTGGCGGCATCTCTTCGAATGCGCAGTGCCGTCATTTCTGCTACTTCCTGCGCCAGATCCACCTCCGTAACTCTGTTCTCCGCGCCAATGGTCTCATCACGCATAACTTCAAGTGAAGTTACGGTAGTGCCAAGGCGACTCAGGGTAGCACCGACTTCGCCTAACTCGCGGGCGACTCGTAAGCGATTTTCTTCGAGAGTATCAAGAGATTCGATTGCGTTGTCCTGCGTGGTGAGATCGATATAGGCGATTCCGGTATCCTGCTCGGTGTTCGCCAGTAGTAAATCAACATTCTGAGTGCCATTGAGAACCGCGAGATCAGTTGCTCCGTCACCGTTAACATCCAAAGCCGCAATGCCCACCTGTTGGGCAATCAGCTCGGACCCCTGCTGGGCAAAACCTCCTTCACCGTCACCGAGTAAAACAGAGACCTGGGTCGGTGAAGCATTCGAAGAAGCTACAGCCAGGTCGAGTGTTCCATCCCCATTAAAATCACCTACCGTCAGGTCGCTGACGTTTGAAGGCATGGCATACGTATTTCCGCTCGTGGCTACCCCGGTCGCAGAGCCCTGATAGGTTTGTAGCTGGTTGAGGGTAAAGTTCAACACCGCAACATCGGCGTAGCCATCTCTGTCGAAATCTGCGACCAGCGACTGATTCAAGTTTCCTCCGGCGCCAAAGTTCTGACTGCTAGTAAAGGAGCCTGACCCATCACCGAGGAGGAACTCGAGGGTAGCACCACTTCTCACCATAGCATCAGTCTGGCCATCGCCGTTAAAGTCGCCGATATTCAGGCCACCCGCCGCGGACTGGGTTTGCGAATATACCGGACTACCAAAGGTCCCATCGCCGTTACCCAATGACACCGAAATACCAGGGCCGGTATCGGTGTTTGTTATCGTGTGCTCACCCGTTCCTTCTGTCGTGAGGTTTATCTGTGTTCCGGTTCCCGCATTTACCGCACTCGTCGCGAGCTGAATCGTATTGGCATCAATGTTAATGACATAATAGTCCGTGAGTGTTGCAAGGGGCGCAGGAAGGGTGCCCGTAGTACTCAGCTGCACCACATCTCCGGTCTCAAAACCATGATTGGTAAGTGTAATCGTATCAGCGGCAGTATCGACTTCGGAGTTTGAACCATTGGTAACAACCGTCGCACTTGCCCCACTCAGTGTACCCACGGTGATGTTAACGGCGGCACCATTTGCCGCATTGGTAATAGTGATCACTTCGTCAGTGCTCGACGCCGAGAAATCCCCAAGTGCATCAATGGCTGCCGCAGCTTTTGTCGCTGCCTGTATCGCGGTATCACTAGCGGTAATATCAATCTCGATTCCCGTGCCCCCCGGCGCGGGGTCGGTGCCGGTGTTGTCTATGTCAAACCAGGCATAGTAGTTCGTACTCGGAGAACTGAAGGTAAAATACTCTCCATTGCTGATATCGGCTGTTCCACCACCCCCTGCAGCGCCCTGCTGGGTCACCGAGATGGACAGTCCGGTCCCCGACTGGGTCACACTACCATCAGTGGCAGTATCGTTGGAGTCCGTGGTAAATATCGCAAAACCTGAACCGGAGGAGTCGAGTGAAAGCCCTGATTGAGCGGTCACCTGCGTAATCGTCTTATCTCGAACCTGATCCGCGGTATCCGATGAGTTTATGTTGATCAAAACTGGAGTTCCCGAGGGGGGAACGGGAGCCGGAACGCCTCCATCGACATCGTAATAAAAGGCATATTCCGTCGCATCACCTGCAGTAAACAGGGTGAAATAGTCTCCGTCGAGAAAGCTTGCCCCGGAAGTAAAGTCTACCCGGGTTAGTTCAGTCTGCCCCCCACCGGCGGTGCTGCCGATACTCAACTCACTAACCTCTGCAACACCGCTGTCAAAGGTATCCTGCGTCACAAAATCGGCTGTCACCGTACCGACAATATCGACATTACCATCACCGTTGATGTCATCAGCATTAAGGAAGTTCAACGCCGTTGCATCGAAAAGTATGGTAGCGTCTCCATATGAGAAATTCCCATCTCCGTCATTCTCATAGAAGTACAGGGTGTCCTGATTCTCGCTGGTGACAATGTCCAAGTCACCGTCGTTGTCATAGTCTGCAAGGGTTGGCCTCCTAACAAACGGGTCATTTCCAGAATAGGTTGTTGCGGCTCCCAGAGACCCATCTGCCATCCCCAGCGCCACACTGAATTGACCAAGGCCCGGAGTCAACGACACTATATCGTCCAGGCCGTCATTGTTAACATCGCCAGCGTAGATCTGTGAGACCGCAGCCGGACCAACCACATAGCTTGCGTCGTTGACAAATGTTCCGTCACCGACCGTTCGCTGTAATTCTTGATTCGTTTCAATCTGGATAAGCTCCCCCTCGGTTCCGGCCGCAGGGGATATATATACATCCTGGGAGTCTTCACTAAGAGTATTGATACCGTTGTACTGCGTTGACTCGACAATACGATTGTACTCATCCACCAGTGCATTTGCCTCAGCGTCAAGGGCTCGCCTTTGAGCTGAGCTGGTGGAACCATTGGCCGCCTGTTGCGCCAGTTCTGTCTGGCGCAGCGTTATCGCCTCCAGTTCACGTAGGGATACTTCGGTGGTATTGGCCAGGCTGATGCCTTCGTTGACGTTTCTTACCCCCTGGGTAAAGACCCGCGCATCGACTTTGAGTTTCTCGGCAATTGAAAGGTCGGCAGCGTCTTCGATCCCCAAGCGCAGTCCCGAACTCAGGCGTTCGGACACCGTATCCAGCGAATGCTGGGTCTGACCGATGCGGTTTGCGATACTAAGCGCAAGCGCAGTTGAACTGAGCGTAAGCGTCATTTTTCCGGACGTCCTTGCCGTGAATATTCCTACGTCTCTAAGTATCGACAAACATTAGCTTTTCTTGAGTAAAATCGTATACTTACGGAATCTCACAACTTTTTCTAGTGAAAATACCTAAGAAGGGTTCGATGGGGAGGCATGAAACAGTCAACATCATCCCGGACGAGGCAAAGCAGATGCCGCCGCAGTAAATCGTCTGCAGTGAGTTTAAAGAGGCCACCAGGCCTTAGGTAAACGGCCTGACTCCCCTGCACGGACTTGTCACAACAGATTGTTTGACGAAGCTTTTACACGAAAGAGTTGCGCGAGGGCGTTACTCTAGACTGCCCTGCAAGAGCTCAAGGGCCAGTGTCGGTGTCACCGTAAGCTGCCCGAGGAGCGCAGTAGCTGCGTCTCTTCGCACGCGCAGGGCTGTCATTTCTGCTATCTCCTGTGCCATGTCAATATCAGTGATCCTGTTCTCTGCGCCAATGGTCTCATCGCGCATCACCTCAAGCGAAGAAGCTGTTGTTGCGAGTCGGCTCAGGGAGGCACCGACTTCCCCCAGCTCGCGTGCGACGCGGAGTCGATTTTCCTCCAGAGTATCCAACGACTCAATTGCGTCGTCCTGGGTCGTAAGATTGATATAACCGATACCGGTATCCCGCTCGGTGTTTGCCAGAAGAACATCAACGTCCCGGTTACCATTGAGCACGGCCAAATCAGTAGCACCGTCTCCATCAACATCGAGTGAGGCGATGGCAACCTGGGTTGCAATGACTTCGGATGACTGCACCGAGAAGTCGCCTTCGCCATCCCCGAGCAATACTGAAACTGCCGCCCCACCACCATTTGTGGAAGCGGTAGCCAGATCTACAACGCCATCACCATTGAAGTCTCCAGTTGTCAGATGAGTTGCGGATGCAGGAATATTATACGTATTACCGGTCGACGCGACGCCAGACGCTGAGCCCTGGAAGGTCTGCACACGATTGCTTGTAAGATTGGTAATAGCGACGTCGGAGTATCCATCCCTATCAAAATCGGCAACCTCAACGCTGCTGATGGTACCAATTACAGCGGAAATCTGGTCGCTTGTAAATGAACCCGAGCCATTACCGAGCAGAAACTCCAGATCTGTGCCATTTATCACCGCCACATCTTTTTCACCATCACCATTGAAGTCTCCGATCTCCAGCTCGCCAGCACCATTGACTAATTGAGAAGTGATCGGATCAGCAAAAGTTCCATCGTTATTGCCAAGAGAAACGGCTACCGCGGGTCCCGTTACCGTACTGGTGATCGTGTGTTCACCAGTGCCCTCAGTCGTGAGATTAATTTGAGTCCCTGTACCCGCGTTCACCGCACTGGTCGCGAGCTGGATTGTATTGGCGTCTATGTTGATGACATAATAGTCGGTTAAGGTTGCCAGAGGTGAAGGCAGCGTTCCGGTCGTCGTAAGCTGCACCACATCCCCTGTGGAGAAACCATGATTGCTAAGCGTGATATTGTCAGTGGCGGTGTCAACTGCGGAATCTGAACCATTGGTAACAACCGTAGCGCTTGCGCCACTAAGAGTACCGACCGTGATGTTTACGACGTTTCCGTTAGCTGCGTTGGTAATGGTGATCACTTCGTCGGTACTTGACGCCGAGAATTCTCCCAGAGCATCAATTGCTGCAGCCGCTTTTGTCGCTGCCTGTATCGCCGTATCACTCGCGGTGATATCAATTTCGATTCCCGTACCCCCCGGGCTTGGGTCGGTTCCGGTATTATCAATATCAAACCAGGCATAGTAATCGGTAGTGGGAGAGCTGAAGGTAAAGTACTCTCCGTTACTGATATCAGCCGTTCCTCCCCCGCCGGAAGAGCCCTGTTGAGTAACCGTCGCAGTGAACGTACCACCGGTTACTCCATCTGCTGCATCAGTTACATTACCATTGGCAGTGTTGGTTACCGTAACCGTGTTCCCCAGCACACTCGCGCTAAAGCCGCCGATGAGATCAAGTGCTGCCTGAACTTTTGCAGCTATCCCATTGGCGGTATCAGGATCACTAAGCGTCACCTCGATTCCGGTTCTCCCCCCCACCGAGGGATCAACTGCCGAGCCGGTGACATCGAACCACACATAGTAATCAGTAGAATCACTGCTGATGAGAAAATAATCACCGTCGTCAAAACCAGATCCACCAGAACCGGAACCCTGTTAGTTGACCGTAACCGATAGCCCTGTCCCTGACTGGGAGATGCTTGCGTCGGTGGCAGTTCCGTTTGCCGCAGTTTCAAAAACCGCAAATCCCGACCCGGAAGAATCAAGTGAAAAATCTCCGGTCCCAGTCACCGCGGTTATGGTCTTATCTCTGACCTGATCAGCGGTATCAGAGGAGCTGATAGAAATGACTACTGATATAATGGGAGGAGGGTTTAACGCGGAAGGCATCCCGTCTACCTCGTAGACAAACTCATACTCATCACCGTCATTCGCCGAAAAAAGAGTGAGGATATCTCCGCTCACAAAAGTAGACCCTGCGTTGAAATCTACCCGCGTAATCTCAGGCTGTCCGGCTCCCGCAGTTCCGGAGTCGAACGTCAATTCCGTGATTTCCGGCTGCCCCCCGCCTCCGGTGCTGCCAATACTCAGTTCACTAACTTCGGCGCCGCCGCTACTGAAGGTCTCCTCAGTCACAAAGTCGGCGGTCACCGTAGAGACGATGTCGATAGCGCCGTCCCCGTTGATATCACTCGCTCGAAGATTATCAAAGTCACTCTCAACAACCTGGAATGAGTCGGTAAAGTTCCCGCTACCGTCATTCAAATAAATCCCCAGCTCATCGCCGGCTACGGACACCAAAAAGTCGAGGTCACCGTCGCTATCGACATCACCTGAGGTGATAGAGGAAACGCCAGGATCTAAGAGAACGTCTGCAGTAGGCGCTGAAAAAGAACCGTCCGCCTGGCCAAACATTATGCTGTATTGATCACCGGAAGTATCGATGCCTATTAGATCGTCGCGACCATCACCATTAAAATCCCCACTTACCATTTGGGGATAGACCCCCCCGGCGGTAAATCCATAGGTACCACTATTGGTAAAGGTTCCGTCACCAATGGTTCTTTGCAGCTCCTCATTGGTTTCAATCTGGATCAGCTCACCTTCCGTCCCCGCAGCCGGAGAAATGTATACGTCCTGTGCGTCTTCGCGAAGCGTGTTGATGCCGTTGTACTGCGTTGACTCCACGATGCGATTGAATTCATCTACCAGCGCATTCGCCTCCGCATCCAGAGCACGGCGCTGCGTAGCGCTCGTTGCACCGTTGGCCGCCTGTTGTGCCAGTTCGATCTGCCGCAGCGTTATTGCTTCCAATTCGCGCAGGGAGACTTCGGTGGTATTGGCAAGACTGATGCCTTCGTTGACGTTTCTTACGCCCTGGGCAAAGACCCGTGCATCGACTTTGAGTTTTTCAGCAAGAGAAAGGTCGGCGGCATCCTCTCGTCCAAGCCGCAGGCCCGAACTCAGGCGCTCGGATACCGTATCCAGCGAGTGCTGGGTCTGGCCTATGCGGTTTGCGATACTGAGCGCAAGCGCTGTTGAACTGAGAGTGAGCGTCATTTCTTACGGACTTCCTTGCCGATTACATTCCTACGCCTCTAAGTATCGACCGAATCCCAAATTTCTTTAATTAACTCAAATACTTAAGGAAACATCCTACTAGGTATGCACCGCAGACGATTTCCCTGAGAGTGCATTTAAACGCATGCCGGTACTCTGCTATTAGGTAAAAACCGTGGATAAATTCGTACTTCCGTCGGAAGCGTAATGGGGTGAATTTAATTGCGCGCCAGATTCTCGAGTAATTCGATCTGAAGTCGATAGTCTACTTACATTCCCTTCCATTTCCGCCTCGGTAAGTCACCGAGAATACTAGAGATCCGTAATTTCGCTAACGTTTTTCGGCACTTACGCCGAAATCGATACAGCACTTCTCGTCCAAAATTCAGGGCCGAAACGGTGCTCTTCGGGCGCAGGCTGCGCCTGAAGTGTAGTAATGGAATACGGAGTATCCCCCTGTTCAGCGGTACTGAGCCGGGGAAAAGTAGTATGTCGATTAGCCTTAAGACAAATCTGTTTGCACTGGGTGCTCAGCGTCAGCTGAATACGCACACCCGAGAGCTGCAATCAGTATCTGAAAGCCTGTCGTCCGGTTTGCGCATCAATCGCGCCTCGGATGATGCGGCTGGTCTTGCTATCGCCGACTCCCTGCGCGTAGACGCCACGCTACATCAACAGGCAAATCGAAATATCAACGACGGTATATCCATGCTCAACATCATGGATGGTGCGCTTAATGAGCAGAAGAATATTCTCATTCGCCTTAGCGAGCTCGCAGAGCAATCTGCAAATGGCGTAAATTCCAATGAGCAACGCAGTGCTATCGATCAGGAATATCAGGCGCTGGTAAAAGAATACGGACGCATCGCGGATACTACCGAGTTTAACGGACAGAAGCTTCTTCGGGGCACCCGCGATGGGGCGGCAGAGGAGTTAGTTCTGCAAGTTGGCACCGACTCTGACAGCTCATCGACTATCAGTATTGCAGCGGTTGATACCGCTTTGTTCTCCGGAGTACTTGGAGCGCGGGGAGATTATACGGGGGAAGGAAATGTCGATGCCTCAGATACCTCGATTTTCTCACCGGCTATTGGTGCCGCGGAGACAATCGATGAGCTGGGATCGATGACTGGAAATTCGCTTTATCGGACTGAAATTACTGATGCCAACGGAGACCTCAGAGAGGTTTATGTGGCACCGGGAATATACGACTTTGGCGGTAACGGAGAACTTATTTATATCGTCCTCTACCAAACCTCTGACGGTGGTTTCGACTCCATCGGCAATACCGTATCTACCGACCCGGATTTCGTCGGTGATATCTTCGTGACCTTCACCGACAATGGCGCACTCGGAACAGTTTCCCTGGACTTCACCGGCCTCACCGCTGAAAACATGGGACCCGGAACTCTGGCCGACGGTGCTTTTGATCCCACTACAGCTCGCAAAAGCGAAATAGCTTTCACCGGTGTGGAATCCCAGGGACGTGCACTCGATGCACTGTTTACCGTGAAGAACCGTCTTGAAGATCTCTCGTCAATACAGGGAGGAATCGGCGCTCTGCAGAGTCGCCTTGGAACTGCCGCTGCAGTCGCCCTCGGACAGCGAGAAGCCATTCGCTCAGCGGAATCACAAATCCGCGATGCCGATGTGGCCACCCAGGCAGCGGAGCTTGTGCGCAGGCGGATTCTACAGCAATCGGCAGCAGCGGTTCTGTCTCAGGCGAATCAGCAACCTTCCCTGGCGCTCACACTGCTGCAGAGCTAGGCTCCACGCACGAAGGAAACAGGCTTAACCCCCTATTTTTCCACGAAAAACAGCAAGCCTCATATCTTGACTATTTTCTGCGGTTTTGCTACTCTCTTACCCTGCTCATTTCAGTTCTGCACGGAGTACGAAGTTGTACTAGGAAATTTTTTAGCGTTTTACACGGGGGAACCGTATGAGCACAGATGTACGTAAGCAATCAGCTCTTCAGCAGCGAACGAATCGTGAGGCACTGCTGGCCTGGGACAATCTGACACTGTGGATTGCTCTGATTCTGGTCGTTCTTGGATTTGTTCCGGCTGTGCGACCAGTGATCGGCTATAGCCTCGCCCATATCGGCGTGGCAATCCACAGTCTTGGCAGCTATGTCGTCGAAGAAGAGCAATTGCGAAGCCAGGGCGCGCCGAACGGCTTTCCGTTCAAGTGGGCCCTCGGTCTTGCGATCCTTGCGCTTCCGGCAATTATCTACCGATTCGGCTACATTTGGGGATGGTCAGACGGCATGTCGCAAGCCCAGTCTGAGGCTCGCGATTACCACAGCCATCGCTAGATGTTCGATGGTGAATTTCCAATTCACTGGCCAGGGGTTTTTCATAACGACGCAATCAACTTCGTACCCCTGCGCCACTTTCGTCCAGCCAGCATCCCAAAAAGCTTCCAGAAAAATACGCAAAAACTTTTGCCGAGAAGACTCGCTCTGAAGTCGAGAACTAACAGAAAACTAACAAATACCCTACTCAGCCTGGCGGGGAAGCGGTAGCGCTTCACTCACAGCCTTGCTAAGCTGCCCTTATTACTTGCGGTAATTGTTCCTTGCTCCGAGATCATGCGGAGTATTGCTTATTCCCCAAAAGGATAGCGGATGAAGCGCGGCGTATTATTTGTCACATGGGATAATCCTGACTACCTCGCAAAAACAGAGGAGACCGCTCTTAAGGTAGCCGAGCATCTTAAACTGCCGGTAGCCATTGCGACGAATATGCAGGTAAAAGCAAAAGAGAATATCCACTACCTTCCCTGCGAGTTTCCGGAATTTCCTATAGCTATGAAACGGCAAAAATCGCTGATTGCCGAGCTCACACCCTTTGAACAAACACTGTATCTTGATAGCGACGTTACCATTGTTGATGCGAGGCTGGATTTCGCCTGGCGCACCCTTGAGCGACCGGGAGGGCTTGCAATGGCCATAGGCAAAGCCCTCGTGGGAGGAAATCGCTTTAAAAAAAACGGACTGGATCCCGACGCCACCTACTACAATACCGGCGTGATATTTTTCGACAGGAATAAGGTCGCAACGCTCTTTGCGGAATGGAAATCGCTCTGCCTCAGTTCAACATTGAACGTAAGTGACGAGTATATTTTGAGCGCTCTTCTTTACAAAGAGAACTATCCGATCGCGACACTGCCCCCGGTGTGGAATCTGCGAACCACAGAAGCATACCACCTGCGTAAGAACATCAAGTTCTGGCACTCCAGTGAACCGCTGCCTAAAGAACTCGAGTCGAGAAAGACGTCCTCCTAAAGCCCGGACGCGAGTCCGCGCGCAAAAAAGAACCTGGCGAGTCGTAGGATAAAATCGCAAATGATTATCTGAAGAATACTCTAGCTTTTTACTGAACGGTCTACTGCTTGTTGTACCCCAGAGAAAATCACGGCAGCTCTACACCACAGTAGGTGAGGAAAACGAGAAAGCCGCAGAACCGAAATAAAAAAGCAAACCGGACAAAGGCAGAGCCCCGTGCCCGGCTGCTTTTTCAAGACAACCTCTGTGCCAGAGTGGGTCGCCCACCTAACGAAGAATGAAATAGACGAGCAGACCGGCGATCGTCGCAACAAGGCCAAAGAGACCGATCGTGACGTTTTGTTGCTTGCGCTTATTGAAGGCACAGACAAGAGGAATCAACTTCCTGACCAGTGCTTCATGCTGATTTCCGCAAATGCGAAACACATTCCCCCGTGGATACACCAGGACCTCGATACCGAACTCCTCAAGCATCGCCTGAGCGTAGGCATCCGCTGAGGCAGCAAACAAAGGAACAGTGAATCCAGAGCCAAGGTATTTCTCCGGCACGCTCAGCGGCATCAAAGCCCCCTCATCGACCGGATGAGCCCGGGTCCGCGCCTTGAGTATGGCATACAAAAGGCTGAGGACCTCGATATCACTGATCTGATTGCAGTAGATATCAAAGTCTCCCGGTCTGCTTTCGCAAAAGCTCACCGCTTCAGCGCAGCTGATTGAAAGCGCTGCTGCCGGAGCAGGTTCTTCCTGTTGCGATTGTTCTTGCATCCGGGATTTCTTTCGATTGGCGAAGTGTTGAAGGCGCAAATCATCTATCGTCTCACGGGCAGAACCCTGCCCGTTGGACGTATCGTAGTCACGGGTCTCCAGACAGTGACCCAGCACGGGGTCGCTGACAAAGGATACCGGGATGTGAAGATCTCCCAGAAACCTGGGATTGGTAAGAAGATCGCTCTGGGTGCCGTAGTGATCGGAAAGCACTCTGCGGGCAAAGTCCACTCGCCCGTTGAGATATGCTTCATCAAACTCCTGCCCCCCATTTCCACGATCGCCTGTTTCCTGTGCGGGACTGCCCGTCCTCCCGTTGGCCAAAGCACAAATCACGGCTTTCGGGCACAGTCCATTGATGGGCACCAGTGAGGTTCCCCAATCTTCACGGTCTCTGTTGATCAAAATGCTCTCCTTAGAACTCGAGAAAAAATTGCATGCACCCGGGCGGGTATCGTCGAACAAATATCAGGAAGCGAAGAGACTTCATCCCAGACATCTGTTCAAAGATACCCGCGGAATGTGACAATTCTGGAAAAGGAGAAAAGATGACGAAACGGACACGAAAGCCCGCAACTAGAAAGTGGGGTATGCCGGGCTTCTGCTCAGCCAATAACAGGCAATACACAAGCACTGGTAATCATTCACAGACCAGCGACCACGCGCAAAGAATTCGTGGCATAAACCTCAGGAGCAATACCTAAATGGATTTTTCCTGGCTTTCTGGTCTTCCGGTGCATTCTAGCAAACGGCACTGCCGCTGCTGGGATCCACTGGGAGACATTGCGAACACGCGAGCCTGAACTCGCACAAATACCCAAACAAAGAATGTAAGTCCCTACACTGCCCACAAGGAAACAAGCGAAACCGACAGAAGCCGTCAGGCGCTGTAGAGATGAGTGGGAAGATACTCCTACTTATTTCTTTGTCAACGGTAATCCGTAGAAAAACCCCCAAAACGAAACTTTTATCCTGGCACGCCCAGCGAGAACAGTCCGGGGAAGTAGGGTGAGAAATTACGCGTATCAGATGGCTTCGGGGTAAGCCTCAAGAATTTGAGACGCACCCTTTGAACTACTTTTCTCTGCAAGAATACTCTGCGACTCTCTATAGTCTCTAGCTTCCGCAGTCATTATGAACTCAATATCTGGATGAAACTTCCGAGCTTCGCTTTCTATGTCCTCCAGCGAGACGTTAAAAAACTCCTTCCTTTGATTAATCAGATTGAGTCTCCTTTCATCGAATTTTTTGTGTAGAGCGTTTTCTAGAGCAGGCGCGTCGGTAGAATGTATCATAGCGTGAACATCAAACAGGAATGGAACACTCGCATCGCCGAGTTCCTTAACTCGGTCTAAGGGCTCTAATCTACGTGTCATGCCGATCTTGTACACATTTTCTCCAAAGGATCCAATATTCGAGATGACATAGACATGACCTGTTTTGGTTTGCTCTGCCATTGATTTTGCCCGCTCACATTTCTCTTGAGCCGCTTTCAGATCAGCGGCAAGAGCGGCAATTTTCGCCTCCAATGAAACAAGCTTATCACCGGCCGCCTTCTCAGCCTCCCGTTGAGCCTTATTGAGCAACTTTAGATATTTCTCCTCCTCCTTCACAGCGGCCTCAACTTCCTTGGCAAGTCGTGCTTCTTCCCTTATTTGCTGCTGAATCTCACGCTGCTCTTCTTTTTCCCTCTGCTTTTTCTCTGCATGCTCGTAGGCCAAGCGAAGCTCATCTAATTTTAATTGCAAATAACCTCTAGAAATATAGATTTTGTTTGATTCATTAAGAGAGTTTATTGCATCAAAAGCTTTTTCGATCCGCTTCTCCATCCTCTCCATGTTGTTCCAACGAACGTTCGATACCGCCGCATCACATTCATTATTGAATGCTCGAGCAGTCAATCGAATTCCGCGATTGACCATCGTTTTACCCTTGGACTTACTACCGGAAACAACCCACTCTTCGGTACAGAAGACCGCCTCCTTCGAGCGAACCAGTTCCTTTTGCTTCTTTCGAATTTCAACGATTGCCTCCTTGTATTTCTCAGAGGTATCAAAGTCGAAGTGTGGCTTATAGAACCCGAGCTCAGCCAACTCTATCGTTTCGTCATAAATAGCCGCCTGTTTTATCAATCCTTCAAACACCACTCTCTTTTGTCTGTATTGCTCCTTCAGCGCCACAATCTCAGATTCAACCTGTTTAAGTTTTTCCTTGCTTTTCTCAACCTCTGAGTCGACGTCTATAATCTTAGAATACTTTTCTTCATACTTCTTCAGCAGGCTGCGTTGCTTCGACCAAACAAAAAACAAGCCAGCAAAAATGATAATACAGATTAACGTAAGGATCTCAGTGGAGGTGTTCATGATTCCCTTCAAATTTCGGACAAACGAAGCTCATAATGAAGCTCAGCTTGAGCCGGCTCAACAATACGAATTAATGAATTTTTCCTAAATCTATCTCTCGATTAGACCAAGAGATAAAAAACTATTCAAACTTGGATAATGATTGGCTACACCAACTAACCTCTTCGTGTTAGCGACTTTTCGCGGCCTGGGAATGAGAGATTCAAAATGCCCCCTATACGGTCTAAAGGAAATGTCTGCATGCCTTTTGTCCTCTTCACTAGGCAGAAAATGAGAACAACAGAACGTCCCAACTCTCACAGTTTAGTGAGAAGACTATTCGCTTCTGTTCTCGGGATCCGAGGCAAAAATAATGGAAAAGACGGCATCGTTTGCAAGCCACATTCCGAATCCAAAGCTCAAAAACCGAGTTATAACCATTACAAAATTTGGCCAATCCGAAGGCGAAATCTGGGAAACTGAGAACGACAATGTTGCATGGACCAGAAGAAGAAATCCGTACAAAAACAAACCCGCCCCCAGGCCGTCACTAGGTAACAGATAATTTAGTGTGCGCACCCCAGCAAAACCAGCGATTACACCTGACCAAATCAAGATGTTAAAGCCGGATGCATACTCAATGTCATCCACAACCGACAGTATAAAGATAAGGGGGATCGCAACCACTGGTTTGGCCATCACATAAACCAAAAGAGAAACACCGAAAGACATAAAGCCGCTACATAAAATCCTAAGTCCCGTCGCCTCACTGTCTGAATCGATATCAAGAGATCTAGTTGAGTCAGTTCTTACCGGCGAAGAAGACTCCTTAGTTCTTGGGTTGCAACTATCAAAACGAGATAGCATTTCGGTTACCTCGCGCTCCGCCCTCTCGTAAACTTCGCGCGGCTGGGGAGGTTGCCGCGCATGGCAGTAAACGCAACTGTCACAATGAATTTGGATCAACTCTCCACAACGGTGGCAACTCTTGTGCCGAGATCCAACTTCCATCTTATATGATCGCCTTGGTTGATTTTTTCTAAATTTATCTGCGTTACGATAGACGTCACGTGCTAGAAGTGGCTGATGTTTAGTGCATTGGTGGCACTGTAAAGCGTCTATCTCTAATGTCGAAGAACAGGAGATACACTTTTTTTGTAGCAACGCTATCCACATCAAAAATCTCTGTAAGTAGAGCAAAAAAGCAATACCGCCCAATGGCTGGGCGATCAAACACCTACCCCCGCTACTGTCCGCGATATGCAAGCACGTAGCTACCGGATCGAGAGACATAATTACGAAGTACGACACCGTCACGATCACTACCGAAGACAACTGTACCATAAGTCGCTGCTGGCACCCTGAGCTCAATTCGCTGAGTTTCATGCTGTCTTATGACAACCGCATATTCTTCGATCAACGAATTATCTAAATTAATTACCTTCAGAGTTCCGGTAATTGTCTCATTTGTCGTATTGAAAAGCTCCACAGCATTACCATGCTGAATAAAGCTGTTGAATTCCGTAAGTTGCTGAGCTCCCGGAGAGTCCGCAAAAGGGGCAGCATATGCGTAAACAAGCTTGCCGGTCGCATCTAATTTATAGAACAGCGAGATGGCGGAGAGAAGACCAGAGACAGGTGATTGAGATGCTGCGCCTACGCTTTCACTCTCCAAAAAGCCAGAATTCCCGTTTTTGTTTACGATAACGTGTCGTGTTCCCAACGGTGGAATACCGACGTTTTGGTTCCCGGCCAACGCCCCGGTGCTACCAAAGACATCAATCGTTGTGCTCGCGCTTCCGCTAGCCGAAAGGTTTCCCAACTCTATGATGCTAATCTCCCCGTTATTGGTCGACACGCCACCGGAAATTCGCGTGCCCGCTGGAGGGCGGTTTGGCAGTACGAACGCAGTGAGAAAGTTCCCACAAGAGGCGCCAGGACAATCATAGAAATAGCGGGTAAGCGTGGCGTAGAATTGCACGGCTGGACCATTAGAGCTTCCATTAGCGATAAAGCGCGCCATACCTACTCGGTCGGGCCCGAAGTGGGCATGCGCTGCGAAGTCAGCTCTCCCACCGTCAGGCATACCCACAAGGTCAACGCCTATAACGTCCCCCGAATCAGCGTAGTACTCAATTCTGCCAGAGAGGCCCGCCCCGTCACCTGGAGTGGCATCAGTAATACTGAACCAATTCGCTATCGTCGCCGCAGGATCTGTACCCAGACGAAAGGTATTAATCGGCACTGTCACCTGCTGACCAAATGGGTTGGTAAAGGGATAATAAAGTGCAAAATCAAAGCCGTCACCAAAGTTCGAAAACCCACTTCTGGTATCTGGCTTATATATCGTAATCCCGCCAGACCATGCGCCAGCCTCAGCAGCGTCAGTTGTCACACAAACAGTCCCAACAGTGTTTGGGTCCAGACCCATATCGTTCACAACAAAGTCCGCCTTGAGCAATGGCCCAATCGAGGCGCCCTGCTGACTGACAACTGCTCCACCCTGATTTAAGTATTCAACCAGGACTCTCAGACTCTCACTCGCCTGAAGATTGATGACGCTAGCAATGTTTATTTGCTCGAGGAACCCGTTGGCACCTACGCAAACTTTTTGCTTCAGCGGTTCGTAGATGCAATCGCTCTCCCTCGGATCACATGAACTTGAATCACCGTTATCCGCGTTAGAAGCCGAGTCACACACGTCACCAATACCGTCGTCATCACTATCCTTCTGATCTGGATTTGCATCATTTGGGCAGTTGTCCAGCGAATTGGTGTTCACAGTAAACCCCGCCGGGACATTGGTACCAAAGCATTCGAATGTATTCTCCTCCACGCTATTTCTGAATCCATCGTTATCCGGGTCTGAGTAGGCTACCCTTGTCCATTTTGTGGAATCGGCTGGAGCACAATCACTACTTCTAGCTACGCCATCGTCGTCGATATCCATGACATCAGCTTTTAGCGCGTTAAATGCCGAGGCAATACCAGGTGCGCCCATCAGTCCGTTCAGAGCTGGTAGAGGTTTCACCGTCTTCATTAGCAACCATCGTACTTCTGCCGGTGTTAGTTCCGGATGACGTTCGAAGACCATTGCAGCGAGGCCCGCAACATACGGCGCGGCAAAAGAAGTGCCCTGAGTAATATTGTATATATTAGGTCGACTGCCACAATCGTCACAGTCTGTGCCTAGGGCGCATAAATCGTATGAAGCCCCGGGCCCTCCGTCATCACAAACAAAATCATTTCGAAACGAGCACGTGTTGGAACAGTTGGTATCGGTGGACAGTATTTCTTCACCGGGCGCGGCCAAGTCCACCGTATACAAGCCATAATTAGAAAAACTTGAAAGGGCCCCGAATCTATTTACGGAGGCGACGTTAATTACATTTGGTAAAGGACAGCCCCCCGGATTGGCTCGTATTATATCCGTGTTGATTCCGTCGTTACCAGCAGCGGCCACAACAACAATGCCTCTTTGATCAAGGGCGAGGAGTGCCGCAGTTTCAAAACTGGAGCAATCACCCAAACTACCGAAGGAGGCATTCACAACGCGAATATTAAAGCCCTGATCCGAAATAGTAGGGATATAGTTGTAGCCGCCGAGAACTGCTGCTTGACCACCACTACCGAATCTTGCGTAGTTATCGAATATCTGGACCGCTAACAGTTGAACGCTCCAATTAATCCCTACTATACCGACTCCGTTGTTACCAGCAGCCCCGATCACCCCCGCGACCTTCGTTCCATGCCCACCACTATCGAGAATGACTCCGTCATTGAAAACGGTATTAAATCCGAATTTATCGTCAATATATCCATTCCCATCGTCATCGATATTGTTC
>JAUIMJ010000049.1 GCA_030433295.1 bacterium
CCGTCATCCGAGGCGGTTAACGTAGAAGCATAATCAAGGTTTATATCTTCTCGCTATCAGCTCCGGCTCCTAGCGAGTAGCCCGTACCGCGGGAACACGATCCCCTGCGCCTCAGGTTCTGGTATTTTCAGAATTTCACAGGTGCGGGGAGCTCTTGGCGCATCTATGCATGCGAACAAAAGCCCGTTCACTTTTCAGATGCTCTGCTGCGAATAGCGGCAGGGCATTTTTCGTTTTTTTTTTCCTCTCTCTACTGAAATTCCGATCCCGCAAGAAGATAGCCTCCCAGGCAGCCCATAAGAATATTTGCTGTCCAGGCTGCCGGAATGATCGGGATTAGTTCAGCGGCGCCCAGGGAAATAGAGACGGCGTGGACGACGTAGTACGCGAAGCCAAAGGATACCCCGGCAATGAAGCTGATACTCATACTCCCGGAGCGCGCAGGAAGCAGGGCGAAGGCGAATCCGACAAGCACCGCGATGACGTTAACAAAGGGAAAAGAGATTTTGGCCGCAAGATCGACTGCGTAACGAGTCACTGAGACGCCGTCTGATTTCAGCTTTGCGATGTACTTCTTCAGTTCCTGATAGCTCATCGTCTCAGCGCGACGCTTCATATTGTAAAAATCTTCCGGGGTCTCGTCTATCAGCAGAGGGATCTGTTTAAAGCGCTCCACTTCAAAGCGTCCGTCAGGCTGGACGCCGATTTCAATGACTTCGTTCATAGTCCAGCCCACGAGAGAGTGTTTGCCCCAGTAGGCGTCCTTAGCGTCGGTTCTTCTTACCAATCGAAAATTATTGTCCAGCGCAAAGCGCGAAATACCCTGAAGGCTTGAGCCGGAGGAGTCGTAAAATCCTATGCTGTAGAAAGAGTTGTCATCGCGAAACCAGAAGTTCGTGCGACTGAAGGAGCCTTTCTGGTCTTTCTTACGGATATCAATGTTGTAGACCTCTTCCCCCCGTTCTGTCGCCCAGGGAACGATGGTTTCCCCCGCCATAAACATTAGTCCGGAAACGAGAAGACCTACGGTAATGAGTGGCTTTGCAAGCGAGAGAACGCTGGCTCCACAGGCGCGCATGGCAGTTATTTCTGAAAGCTGGGAGAGCCGCCCTACGCTCAGCAGGGTCGCGATAAGGATTGATACCGGGGTCATGAGGTGCACAATAAAGGGCACCTTAAAAACCAGGTACGATACCGCGTCGATAAACGTGGAGTCTTCTCTCAGGAAGACCCTCATCCTTTCAAAGGTTTCAAAAACGAGAAACAAAGACGTCGCTGTCAAAAGACAAAGGAAGAAGACACTAAAGAACTGTCGCAGCAGATAGCGCTGCAGAAGGGAGGGGTAGATTCGTGCGAGCAGTTTTGAGCTACTGAGATTCTTCATTCATTCGTCACTCGGACAGGACGCTTTCACGTGGTTTAGTTCTTTTAAATTTTCGAAACAGGCGTGCGATGGCATCACCGATCTCCTGACTTACCGCAAGCCATTGTTCGCTCCCCATTTTTTGGAAGAAATATGCTCCAAGCATGGCCAGCAGGACGTTCGGAATCCACATGATCATCCAGGGGGGAGCAAAGCGCTGCTCCGATATTGCTGAAGCGAAGGCAAAAAACAGGTAGTAAATCACGATCAGCATGATACCCCCCGCGACATTGACCGCAGCGCCCCAGGTCTTTCCGCCACGGCTTGGCTGTATTCCCAGAGCCATGGCGATGAAAGCAACAAAGAGACAGGAAAAGGGAATTACTATTCGCTTTTGAAACTCTATTTGGTATTTGGTCAGTTTTTTCAGGCCTTCCGAGTCTTCCTTATCGGTGTCCCGTTTCATATCTCCTATCGACCGCAGCAGTTCACCGACAAACATCTCCCCGGCACCTTTGAAATCCTGGTCCTCTTTTTCGTCGTGTAGAACGCTGTGAGGGAGGCTTACGTTATTGATTTCAAAATAGGTGATGTTGAAGTCCAGACCGCTGCCCTCGGGAATCATTCCATCGTAGAGCTTTAGCGTCAGAGTTCTGTTTTCACGGTCGGATATGATCCTTCCGTATCGCGCGATGAAGGTTCTGTTTGTTTCCGGGTTTCTTCTGTCTCCAATGATCACGTTGTTCAGGCGGGAGCCCTCTTCGGTAATTGACTCTGCATACAGGGTAAGCTGACCAAGCTCGTTGAAGGTCCCCGGACTGAGTCCGGCGCTGGCTCTGGTTCTCGCAATCTCGAAGAGGCCGACGGCCAGGCTGTGTCGGGCCCAGGGCTTTAGGTAGAAGGAGATGAGTAAACCGGCTAGTACAGAACCAAGGGCTATCGCAAGAATGGGTGCACCGAGACGTTTAAGGCTGAGGCCTGCACTTCGCAGGACGATGAGTTCGCTGTCCGCACTCAGTCTCCCGAAGCCGAGAATAATGCCGAGGAGCAGGGACATCGGAATGGCAATCTCGAGAAATCTCGGAATGATGTAGGAGAAGAGCAGGAGTATGTCGAGGGCCGGAACGTTTTTGTTAACGACTAAATCGATAAGCTTGAGACTTCGTGCCAGGAAGAGGATCCCGGTAAACACAAAGATAGATATGAAGAAGGGCCCCAGGACTTCTTTGGCAACGTATCGATAAATAAGGGGGGGCTGCAGGCGCTTCATAAACTCAAACTAAGGGTCCCGTTGACTCGAGCTATCCGACCAGGTCTTTTGCACTGAAAGAACTTTTTTATCAAAAGAATCCTATAGTTGGTAGGCGATTGACCATAGATTTTTGTCTTTCTTATCGACAAAGCAGGAAGGTCCGGGATGGGGCTTGAAACCTGCACGCAATGGCCTGCCGTGAAGTCGCGGAAATTCATCTTCGCTGCGGTATCGCGGCGGAGCAGTGCGTATAGCAATGATCCGGGGATGAGACCTGCAACGTTGTTCAATTTAGACGAAAGGCGAGTCTTTGCTCTTGAGGGGGGCGAGGCTGAACGTGCCGGGCACGCCCAGGGTCATCACGTTCGAAGAGCTCAATGGAGCAGAATCCGAGACCTGCGGATTGCAGGTCCGTGTGGGAAAAGAGAAACCAGAGCAGTAGCGAGATGAATACGTACTGGGTGTATACGAAGACTGTTTATCCGGAAGCTGCCTTAGCTGGAAAAACGTCGAGCGCGATCCACCTCTTTACGACGCTTCTTTTGAGCTTCTTTGTCCTTACGCTTGCGACGCTCGGATGGCTTTTCGTAAAAACGCCGAGACTTTAGCTCTTTGAATACGCCTTCACGGATGAGCTTACGCTTTAGCACGCGCATCGCTTTTTCAAGGTTGTTTTGTCCAACAATTATTTCAATCATTTCGAAACTAAGTACTTATCTTATTTGTTAAAACTCCAGCGATCACCGAAGGAAAGGCCCCGGCTTACTCAAAAGCCCTTTCAAAAGCCCTATCCGAAAAGTTCAGATCGAGGGTCATTCAACGAAGGAGCCTCGGGCAACATAATCGAACAAAGTATCTTCGGATCCCGACACGGAAAATCTTACTGCGGTAGCACCTGCAGGAAACCTTCCAGTGCTTGCGTAGTGGTTCTTCCGGGAATGTGTTCATCTGCCGTGCGCACTCTCATCCCTGCGAAAGTGCATTCCGCTTTGAACAGATCCAGGCGCAGAATACCTATCAGAAACTATAAAAAAATGCTCGCACAAAGCGCAGAGCCCGCTGAGGGCTTCGCAAAGATCATTAATTCCTGACTAGTATTAAGAGGGTATGCTGACCCTCAAAGGTGCATAATTTATCTTTTTTCCGAAAAAATCAACAGCAGAGGGTAGATAATGCATGAGAATGCATCCGAAAAAACGGTTATTATCGATTATTTAGGTCGGAAGAAACAGATTTATAAGAAACTACTACGACAAGTGGAAGACTGCTCTGTTTTCTCCGCACTATACCCGCTCGAACCTGCCCGGTCGTTCTGCACTTCTGCTTTTAGAGGCAAAGGGCTTCATAAGAGTATGCCGGGCAACGCATTTGAAGTATAAGGACAAAGCGGGCCAGCTGTATTGAGCTTTTTCCCGGAAAGGTGCATTGGGCACCGCGGTTTACCGTCCAAATATTGCTGCGGTTCGGATGCTGCTTCCTATGGCGATTTCCCTGTGCTTTTCTTAGCTGGTCTGGGGCATTCTTCGCTGTGCATGTATGAAGAATGCTTACGAGCGCGGACGTGAGTCCGCGTAGGAAAGTGAGTACGGGCGGGAAAAAAGGAGACCCTCTGGTCTAACGTTGTAATGTTTTTGATTTCTTAGGAATACTCGATGTCCCATTCCAATGAATTGCGTCTGTTACGTGAAGCTGCTGACCTGCTTGAGCTCCTTGAGATGCTCGCCGCAAATAGTGAGAACTCCGAGGCCAGCGATGTCGCCTGGGGAGGAATGCAAAGAACGCTGCGCAGGATCGGGGATTCCATTGCTGAAGTCGAGTCTGCTCTGACAGAGCGAAGTAGCCCTGCGCGGCTTAGGGATCGCTCCGAACATAGTGAAACCGAAGAAGAGACCGTCCGGCCTCTGGGCAACGTTGCCCTTCACACCTCTGCTTCGGATGGCGACCTGCAGTCTGCTATGCGCCGCGGGCGAGTAGCTGGTGGCTCCTCTCTTGCTTCAAGAGTGCAGCTGGCACCGACCTCAAGGCAGGCCGGAGGCAGCGGCATAGCTCCCGTCGCCAAGGCAGCCGGGGCTCCGAGAGAACGTAGTGCTTCACCAGGTCCGACCCCGGGAACGGTCAGGGAGCTCCTGGGTTCTTCCTCTGATTCTTCAAGAGGGGGCCGGGCAAAAAAACAGCTTCGCCCCTCGGATAGAAACGGGGAAGGGGCCATGCCAAAGTCTAAAATCGAATTGTAGTATCGATGTCGTTTTTTAAAAATCCAATACTCCTCAGGAGACCGCTTGCTTTTCGGATACTGCGCAATGCCTAATTTTTCTCGATATAGTTTTCCTCTGACCGTTTTTGCATCCACCCTCATCTGGGGCTGTAGTCTGACTGCCGATAAAGAAGATCTCGACGATACCCTTCGAGGTTTAGAGAAATCCCTTGTCGCAGAGCAGTTGTCTCGCTCCGGGGCAGAGGCTCGAAAAATCCCCGCCAGTTCAGAAGCACAATTCGAGTTCTTACTCGGAGAGCTCGCGTTAAAAAACGAGGATTTTGAAGAGGCGCTCGAGCATTATCAGGCGGCATCAGAGGCCGATCCCAGCGCCGCCCCGACACTGCGTCGGCGTCTGGCACAGCTCTATCTTAGAGCCGGTGAGTTGGATAAAGCCCTGAAAGAAATTGAGCGAGTGAGTGAGCTTGCCGAGCACGACCCCGAGTTGCTGGAGTTGAAAGCGGGCATTCTCTCTGCCTTGAAAAGAACGCCAGAAGCGATTGAGACGTACAAAAAGATTGTAGAGCTTACCGAGCCTGGCAATGAAGAGCCGTACGTCTACATGGCGAGCCTGTATGCGCAGGAAGGTCGTTTTGCTGAAGCTGAAAAGGCTTTGACGGAACTGCTTGAGAAGAAGCCGGGTTCATTTTTTGGAAATTACTATCTGGCTAAAATTCTCCTGGCTGCCGGCAATCTCGCCGAGTCCGAGAAGTTTTATCTTAAGACGCTGGAAATCAGTCCGAACGCGGAATCAGTCAAGCTTGAGCTTGCTCGGGTGTATGCCTTTCAGAAGAGAATCGATGATGCAATCGGGCTTTGTGAGGAAATAGTAGAGCGCAATCCGGCAAACCTTAAAGCACGTGGCTTGTTGGGTGAGCTACTGCTCGGAAAGGATCGACTGGAAGATGCTCTGAAAGAATTTGAGGCAATGGAGTCACAGCAGACGGATCCTTCTGAGACGCGCTTTAAGATTGCTTTGATCAAACTACAGAGACGGGATCTTGAAGGCGCTGAGGTGGAGTTGAGACTTGTTCTCGCCGAGCAGCCCGATAACACTGCGGCGCGGTATTACCTGGCGTCGGCCTTTGCCGGTATGGACCGCAGTGAGGAAGCAATCGAGCAACTGCGAGAAATCGATCGTGGTGAGAAGTTCTTTACCGAGTCGAAAACCCTGGCGGCCTTTCTCTACAGGCAAAACGAGCAGTATCGGCAAGCGATTGAAATGGTGGACATGCTTCTCGAAGATGCTCCTGAAGACAGAAAATTGCTCACCCTGAAGACCTCCTTGCAACAGGACGACGGGGATACCAAAGCTGCGATTGAAACGATTAAGAAGCTGATTGCGCTGGAGCCAAACTCCGATCGGCATCATTTTCGACTTGCTGTCCTTTATGATGAGCTAAAGGATAAGAAGAAAACGATTGCTGCCATTGAAAAAGCTATAGAGCTGAATCCAAAAAACGCCAACGCCCTTAATTATCTTGGCTACACCTACGCGGAGATGGGGGTAAAGCTGCCCGAGGCCGCGGATCTTATTGAGCGCGCTCTGGTTCTCGAACCGAATAACGGCTACTACATCGACAGTCTGGGCTGGGTGTACTACAAAATGGAGCGCTATCCAGAGGCTCTGGAACAACTGCGCAAAGCAAACAGCATCGTTGTGGACGATGCGGTGATCATGGAGCACCTGGCTATCGTGCTCTTGAAAGTCGGGAAGGTAGATGAGGCAAAAGAAGTGATAACAAAAGCTCTTGAGTATGCGCCTGACTCTGATGATGAAGAGGTGGGTAATCGTCTTGAGGAGCTGCTGAAAGAGATCCCTGCTACAACAAATGAGTAGAGCGTATCGTTTGCATTTAGCCTCCTCTTTTGTCCCGCGCTTCTTGCTTGTTTCCTGTGTTTTCTTTCTCGCCGGCTGTCCGCGATACAAACCACTTATCGACTTAGATACCTTTAAGGATGCCGACCAGGTGATTTCTGGTGAGGTATCTAGTCGCCTTGATGAATCGACGAATACACTTGAAAATCTTCGCGGCAGATTTTCGATGACCCTGGAGAAGGGTCTGGCAAAGGCCAGTGTTTCACAGGTTCTGGTGTATGAAAAACCTTCCAGCGTTCGGCTGGATATTTTTGCGACTAAGCTTAATCGTCTCGTTGCACTTCTCGTCGCAACGGAGGGCTCGTTCGACGCGCTGGACCTGTCGCGAGCGGTTGCCTATGCGGGGGATGATGATGGCAATGCCCTGCGCCACTTGCTGGGAATACCGTTGCGCTCGTTTCAGTTAGCGAGGTGGTTTGCGGGTTGTGCGCATGTGCCTCGAGCGGCCGAAATGGCGTTTGGTGTTTCAGAGGATGCGTTTCTTATTGCCTACACCACAGGAGACAATCCGCCGGTGCTCGTAATGCAGAAAGTTGCGAAAACAGGGGGAGACGAGCAGTGCCTGCCTTTGCTGGCCCTTGAAGTGGTGCAGCATGATGCAATAATTTTTAGCTCGGAGCTTGGTGAAGCGAATGCGGATGGATTGCGAAATATTCGTTTTCGTTTTCCTACAGAAGGTATTTCCGGAGAGGTGCGCTCAGAGAGTCTGGAGTTTAATGTGGACCAACTGCCTTCTTCTCGCCTGTTCACGGTGCGCGTTCCTCTCTCCTTCGAGAAGCACTCGTTATCGGATGTAGAATCCTACGGTGTTCTTTTCGACTACTGATGTTGCTCCGGCTGCCTTTGCGCCAAAGTGAGGCTTTTGCCCTCGTGTGTGGTGGCGTGCTTAGGTGATCGCAAGGTAGAGAATCGTCAGGATAAGTGAAGAGACCGCCGATCCGATTGCGATGAGTCGGACGGTACCCGCAAGTCCCGTCGTTTTGCTCTCTTTCTCCGGCACTGCGGTTAGTTTTGGGGCGCTTCGCAGTTCTCGCTTCTCCCGCTTTCTTTCGCGTTGCGGCGAGTCGGGGTCCTGAGTGATGAACGCTATTATTTCGGGAATATCCGGCCTGTTTGCGATTTGCTTTTCCAGACAGCTCATAATCAGGGAGTTCAACCAGACGGGAGTTTCCGGGTTTCTTACCCTCGGCGGTTCCGGCATTTTCTTTATATGCAGAGACATGAGATCTGCCGGGTCGGCTCCGTCAAAGGGGAGTTCTCCGGTTGAGATTTCGTAGAGTAAGACGCCGAGATTGTATACATCTGCCGCGGGCGTGGGCGTTTTGCTCAACCAGATCTCAGGCGCCATATAGCAGACCGATCCAACTTTTTGATTTTTCTTCGTGAGTCTGGACCCTTTTGGACGAGCAACCCCGAAATCGGTGATCTTCACCGAGTCATTGAGTGAGAACAGAATGTTTCCCGGCTTGAGATCTCGATGCACGATATCCTGGCGATGAATTGCCTGCAGGCCCTCACATATCTGCAAAACCAGAGCGGCTGTTTTTTTGATATCGAAGAGTGATGAGTCAATTCTTTGTTCAAGCGATCCGCCCTTAACATACTCCATGGTAAAGTAGATCGTCTCGGCATCTCGACCGATTTCAAAGGTACGAACCACATGGGGATGGTTCACTTTGTTCATCAATTCGACTTCCTGAATGAAGCGACTTACGTAGCTCTCATCTTCCGCGAATTCTTTGTTGAGGACTTTTAATGCGACTTCAGTACCACGCAGGAGCTCGTCCCGGGCAAGAAACACTGAGGCCATTCCACCCGAACCAATATGGCGCACAATCTCGTAGCGTTGCGAGATTCTCGTACCGATCGCAATCGGATGTGTGCCTGTGGGAAAGGTTCCGGACATCGTAATTTGTTTGTTTTCTTTTTTAATCGCTCAATAGATTAATCGTTCATTTCGCCATTTATATTTAGTTCTTCCGTCCAAAAGTGGACCGCGAGGGTGAAAAAGCCTTAGAACTAGGGGAGAATTGGCCGTTTTTCTGGAAGCTCCGGCTTTTTTTACTTTTCTAAGCGTCTCGAATTTCTACAGAAAATAATAAGAATATCGGGTTTTTAAATGGCCCGGGTGCATAAAGAAATCGCGTGTATGCGCCGACTATAAAGGAGCACTCGAAGAAACTATTTTTTTGAATGAAAGAGACGAACGAACATTCCGGTAGTGAGCTTAAGAAAGGCCACATCATATCGTCGAGATATGTGGTCCAGTCCTGCCTTGGAAGTGGGGGAATGGGAGCCGTGTACCTGGCTGAGGATCGGGTGCTTGAAGGTAGCCATGTCGCCGTGAAGGTCCTTCGCTCAGACGTCGTCCATGACGAGAGTCAGACAAAGAGATTTCTTCGCGAGGTGCAGCTCATGCACCGCCTCAATCATCCTAACGTCGTTCGAACCTATGACGTAGGAAAGGATGGCCCACTGCTCTATTTTACTATGGAAGTGGTGAAGGGGCGTCCGCTTGAAGACCTTCTGGAACGGGAAGTCGTATTCAGTGTATCGCAAATCGTCGATATTCTCCGTCAGACCTGTGAAGGTCTTATGGCAATTCATGCGGCAGATATCGTTCATCGAGATTTAAAGCCCGCAAATCTCATGCTGCTCGAGGATGATACTCTCAAAATCACTGATTTCGGTATCGCTCGCCCGAAGAGTTCGCAGCTTACGCAGCACAATGAAATCATTGGTTCGGTGTCATACATTGCACCGGAAGTCTGGCTGGGCAAAGACATTGTTCCGGCAACCGATCTCTACAGCCTCGGGGTCATTGCCTATGAGCTGACAACAGGGGTTCTGCCCTTTGACGGAGATGAGCCGGCAACGATGATGTGGATGCACGTTAAGCGTCCTCCCAAGCCGCCCAAGAGTCTAAGACCGGATATCCCTAACTGGCTCAATCAATTCATTTTAAAGTTACTGGCTAAGGACCCGGGCGAGCGCCCGAACAACGCGGGTGATGTCTCCAGATACCTTACGGAGAAGCTTCGCCGCCTGCGGGAGCGGGATGGAGGAAGTCAGACCGGGGCCATGAGTTCAAGCAGTGGCGGTTCAGGGGACTTTCCCCTGGTCCACAGTGCTAGTGGCGCCTGGCCATCAGCGAGAAGCAGCGGCAGCGGATCATACACGCGTCGGGCGACCGGTGGAAGGTCCTCGAGTGGCTCGATGACGCGAACCAGCAGACGCTTTGTGCGTAGGCAGATCCGAGAAAACGGCGGTTTCCTCATAGCGGGAATTGCATTTCTCTCCGCGATCGGCTTTCTGATTTATCGCGCGGCCAATTATCTGAACGCACTGCTATTGCTGTAGTGTGATTGTGATGTAGCTGTCTTGTTCTAGGCAGCTTTCTTTCTAAGTATTCCCAGGAAATCGCTGTTGGCGACGCTGCTGCTGCGGGCACTGAACGAAGCCGCCTTCAGGGAGCTTGAGCTTACTCGTGCAAGCGAGCTGGAGCTCGTTTTTACTTTCTCAACGGTTTCTTTCACCGCGTCAGCAATCTTTGTCTTACGACACTTCTTTTTCCTTCGTCTCTTCTTCATTACGAGACGAAGCGGCTTTTTGCGCGGCTTTACCGTGTAGTATTCCGTAATTTGTTCGAAAGCAAAGTTGAGTTCTCTGGAAATGAGCTCTGCATTGAGGCGATGAGGGGCGTTCTCAGAGTATTTGTCCGGATGCCACATCTTAATCATTCTGCGATACGAGGACTTGCACTCCTCGAGGCTTGCACCGGGCTTGAGCCCCAGAGCCAGAAAACAAGTATCGATTGAGCGACCCCTGATGTGCATGCTTCTCCTTCCCCCTACATACCGTGATTCACAACTCCTATCCGAGGAAATCACAGGCTTGCTGCATATAATCCCTAAGCGACTGAATATATTAAGAAACACGGTATTTTTGTATGAGAATGGCATTTGGGGCAGTCAGGGCCCTGACGCCGAGACAAAGGATTTAAGATATAGCGCGATAGTGTCGATTTTTACCGTAGCAAGGTGGCAAAGCTTTCTCGATAGTAATACGCAAAATTGGTGCATCCATGCAGACCTTTGAAGAAAACGATTCTACAGAAGACAGTGTTTCGTCTGGCGCAGAGCCAGAGGTAGCAGAGCTCAACCGTGGCGAAACCTTCGCCGGGCAATATGAGATAATCGAGTGTATCGGCGTGGGAAAAAGCTCGAAGGTTTTTCGCGTTCGACATAAGCATGTCTTCGGAAAAGAGCTTGCGTTGAAGGTCGTCGATCGAAAGCACCTAAAAGACGAAAAGGCCTACCTCCGATTTCAAGGGGAGATTGTCGCTTCGTACAAGATCAATCATGCAAATGTCGTCAGATGTTTCGATTGCTTTCATCAGGGATCGCTCTTTGCATACACCATGGAGCTTGCTGATGGAGGAGACCTGAAAGAACAGCTCTATCATCAGATCAGTTTCCCGGTCGAAAAAGTTCTTCCTATATTAGTACAGCTGACGAGTGCTGCTTCTGCAATACACGAAGTTGGCCTCGTACACCGAGATATCAAACCGGCCAATATTCTGTTCTCCTCGGACAATGTTCTGAAAGTTGCAGATTTCGGAATTGCCTGTAATCCCCGTGGTAAGCGGATTACGAATCACGGCGAGGTTATTGCGGATATTAGTTACTGTAGCCCTGAGTATGTGAATGACGGATTGCTTGATGCTCGCTCGGACATCTACGCTATCGGTCTTGTTGCATACGAAATGGTGACCGGAAAACTGGCTTTCTCTGGTGATTCACCGATGGAGTTGCTTATGGCTCGGGTTAATGAACTCCCGACCCCGGTCCGCGAACTCACTCCGGAGTGCCCGGAAGCGGTCGAAGCGATCATTATGAAGGCGCTGGCTCGCGAGCCTGAAGCGCGGTATCAGACCGCGGCAGAAATGTTCTTTGCCCTGAAGGAGGTTGCCGTTTCTCTTGGGATCGACCTTGGAGAGCTTGCAACGGCAGAGATAAAACAGCGCTCCCAGACCATTGAGGAGCTGGAATCGGAGTATCAGGCCCTGCTTGAAAAGCATGCGCTGCCCTCTACTCGCGTCCCCGAAAAGAATTCAGTCGTTAATCCTGGTTTGCAGAATCAAAGCACCGGACTTCAGACGCTGCCACCACAGTTACCACCTCAGATACCATCACAATTGCCGCCAATGCTCTCTGGTCGAGACGGAGGCCCGGGGTTTGATTCGGCCCTCGAGCCGCTTTCGCCTCAGGTGCCGACGCTGGATCCGGGAAGCAGCCCCACGCTTGCTGCGCCAATCATTAGAGATTCTCAGATGGTTGCAATGGCAGAAAAGCGGATGCAGGTTGCAAGAACCCTGATGATTCTTACGGGGATTGCGCTTGTTGTACTTACTATCGGTGTGTACATAAATGCCGATGTGGAGGACCCGGCTGTCGTCGCAGAGACTGAAGGCCAAAGTGAAGTCGCGGCAAAAGAAAAGAAGCAGACAACCCAGGTTGCCAGCTTTGTCAAAAGCCCGGAAGAGCCAACGGCCGAGATGGTGGAGGCACTGGCTCCACAGAATGAGAATACTGCTCCGGCTCCGGATACCATGGCGTATCAGCCTCCGGTCGAGTCCGCACCGCCGGTAAATGATATAGATCCAAGTTCACTTCTCACCGATGATGCCCAGGATGCTATTGCTGAAATAGTGACCGGCCCGGTATCTCCTGAAGAGGAGAAAGCAAAATTAGAGAACGTGCTCTCTCAAATGGAGGAGCTTGGCGGAGCGATTGTCGAGGAAAAAGTCGAGAATCGCACGCATGTAGTTCAGATGGGTGAGACAATCAGTGATATCGCCAGACAGTATGGCGTAAGCGATAGAGCACTGATGAAAGAGAATAATATCAAGAACCCGCTTCGTCTGCAGCTCGGACGGGAGTTGAAGATCCCTTAATTGCCTGGGGAGGGGGCCTGTAGTCTGCAGGCTCCCGTACCTTGCCTGCGTTTCATCTGAAAATACCCCTCAGTCACGTCACAACTGCATCGTCAGGGCTTAGGCCTCGAGTTCGCGCAGATGGTTCGCACCAACTTTCAGCGCATAGCGAGAAGCCATGTAGTTGATGTAGTAGATCAGGATGAAGGAGCCGCAGATAGCAATCCAGTATCGCTGTTCACCCATCTGCAATCGGAATGAGGGTACGCTTGTGAGAATGAAGACGATGGAAGAGGGAACGAGCGTGACGGCTACCATAGAAAGAGAAATCAGCATGTAGACCAGGCTGCCAAAACTTGCAGTTACCTGGGCAGGAGATTCCCAGTCAAAACGCGCGTACACTGCACCAACCCCAATAGCAATGCCAACAAGGCTGATACTGAGAGCTGATGCCAGCAAGGCTGTGGCGACAACGGTGTCACCACTCGCCTGAATCGCCCAGGAGCCCGAGACCAGAAGGATTGTGGAAAGGGAAGCCGTTGGTACAAACCAGGTATAAAACTTGTTTCGCAGCAATTGTTCGATAGACAAGGGAGTCGATCGAACTACTGCGTAGGCTCTGCCTTCGAGGCTTATCGAGGGAAAGACAAAGCGAGTGGCTATGGCAGAAACCACACAGGTGCCAAAGGAGACGTTGGCTATGGCGAGAAGAACCTGCCACCAGTAGAGCGTCTCACTCGGTAAGTCGGCTCCCACTCGAAGAGCTCTGAAGTTGTAAAGATAAATAAAGGTCAACATAAGCAGCATGAGTAACTGCAGAGACTGTGTTGAGTCCCGCATAAACATGCGAGCTTCCTTGTAGCAGATTGCCCGCAACTGAGGAGAGAAGGGAATCAGCATCCGACCAAGTTTCTCACTAAGATTCGATCCATACATCCGCTGCCGCTTGCTGCCGTGCTGAGAAAGTCCCCAGCCGCGGTGAAACCAGCGCACAAAGCAATACATGCCAATGAAGGTCAGCAGCGCGGCACTTCCGTAGAGCAGAGAAAAGGGTACGAGAAAGCCACCACGCTCAGGATTGATGTAGATGTTGAGAATATCCACAAGCCAGCGGGAGGGGGACCACATCGGAGGCGGACGATGCTCGCTCGATAGAAATCCAATCATTTCGTTGAGCTTTTGCTGGTCGGTAGAAATCAGCGCTCTGGGATCATTGTTTAAAAACAGGATGACGCAGACCAGCAGGAAGGCCATGATGATCAGGATATCTCTGATTCTGTGGGGCGGCACGATGTTAACAAAAAAGGTTACCAGAATTGAGCCGATAGCCGCCGGTATGATGATGAAGGGGATAACTGCCAGAACAACGACCAGAAGAAAGTCCCAGCTAAGATTACTTGCGCTGGTGAAGCCCAGAACTGCGGGAACGGCAAAGACAAGAAACATCCAGCTCGATGTGAGAATAATTTCTACCAGACGGGCGAAATAGAGGCGTACGCTGGAAACCGGTACGCTGAGGAGCAGATTGATGTCATTGGAGGCATAGAGGTAGCCGAGTGCTGCAACACTGTTTGAAAAAAGCAGGAGCAGGAAGAAGGCAACAAAACAAATGTCGAGCAGCCGCGTGAGCAGATGTCCTGAGAACTCAGGATGCCGCATTATCTCTCCCATGAACGCGGTGGTTCCGGCATAGATCCCCCCCATGACAAGCAGGGAAACCAGGACGAGAACGACGTTACGTCCGATTCCTTCAATAGTTTTCTCTCGGAGTATCCGATTCTTGAAGGAGAGAAAATGTGGTCTGAGTAAGACTAAAGGCACCGTCGCTACCTACTGGGAATTTCTTAAACTGATCGCCTGTTCGTTGTCTCCTTCGGATATGATCTGCAGGAAAACATTTTCGAGATCTGAGGCATCACTCTGTGCTCGGGCATAGAGTTCCTTGAGAGTGCCCTGCGCGACTATCTTGCCGTGCTGAATAATGGCGAGCTTATCCGCAATTTCCTCAGCGACTGATAGTGAATGCGTAGACATGAAGATAGTCAGCCCCTCAGCCGCACGTTTTCGCAGAGTGTCTTTGAGGAGTTTTGCCCCCTTGGGGTCCAGTCCGACCATTGGTTCATCGATGACAAGCACCGGAGGGTTGTGAATCTGGGCCGCGCACATAAGCAGGCGCTGTTTCATGCCGTGGGAGTAGCTGTCAATCAGATCGTTCTGCCAATCAGATAGTCCGTACAATTCAAGCAGTTCTACGATGCGCTGTTTTGCCAGCTTCGGCTCAACCTTGTAGAGGTCAGCCATGAAGTAGAGGAACTCTCTTCCCGTGAGCTTACCGTAGAGATACGGACGGTCGGGAATGATACCCATGAGAAACTTTGCTTCGATTGGGTTCTTTTGGATGTCGTACCCGCCGATTTCAGCGGTGCCGCTGCTTGGTTGAAGAACCCCCGTCAACATACGAATGGTCGTAGTCTTCCCTGCACCATTGGTACCAAGAAACGCAAATATTGTTCCTTTTCCTACTTCAAGTGATACATCGTCTACTGCCTTGAAGGAGCCAAACTGTTTGCTTAAATTGATTAGTCGAATCATAGATTTCGCTCATTGGTTCTTTTATTCGGCGATAAACAACATCTCGCACGGCTATGCAAGTGCAGCCTCCCGATAAACATATGCGATTTTATCCCGAGACTGCTCTGGTTTCTTTTCCCCGCACGGACTTACGTCCGTGCTCATAAACATTCTTCGCGGCGCGTTTATGAAGAATGCGTTAGTGTAAAATCTTCTTAACAAAGGCTAACAAATTAATCTGGCCCTTTCCTTCTGCCACATTTTTCTTTTCACAAGTTGTCTCCGACGAGGTGTGTACCTTTTCGAGAATGTACTCCGGGAAGACACCGGCTCGGCTCAGCTCCTCGTTGAACGGAAATTTAAGAATGTATTGATCCTTCTGATTGCGTTTAGCATATATGTTCAAAGCTTTGGGGAATTCCATTGACGAAGTCGTATCGTTCATTGATTGCACTGCTTTCAATACACGTTTTTTATTCGATGAGAGCTGAATCTTTCGCTTCGGGGTAGAAACTCGTCCGTACATTTTCCACAGGGTAAAAAAGTCATCAAACTCGAGATTGAGGTCGATATCAGTAATCTCCGGTGCATCAAATCCAGCAAGCCGTGCATATCCGTTTATGTGTATCCGCGCTCGGTACGATTTCCTGCTCTTCTTCTCCTCCTTTGGTGCCTCACGTATTTCCGTTTTAAAATATCCAACGCAGGCAGCTGATTCTTTCTCGCGGATGTTCCAGCGTGTGCTGCCAGCCTGTAGCATGGCGTTGATTTCGAACTCGCGTTTCGCCTCAGCGCCTGGCGATTCCAGCTCGACGATCTGCCTTGCGTACACCGTGGTTGACAGGGCGAGAACCATAGCTGCGATGAGTCTCGGCACTACTCTGGAAGTGCGCATGCCCCTAGGGACTGTGTAGGGGCGGTGCTCTCTTTTTCCGGCTTCCGTTTCGTTCATAAGACTGGCTTGTGATTCAGAACTAGATTATTGTGCTTCTTCCAGGGCCTTGTAAGTGCGCTCAAGATATAATTATGCACTTCTTTTTGGGTAAATATCTTTTTATATAATCTGCTTGAGAAACCTGATTACAGATTTTGAGTCCCATTCGTTTCCCCTGCTTTCGCTGGTGGTTTTCTATGTTGCTTAGTTTTAGATTAATGAAAACCAAAAGCGGCGCGGCATTTCTGCAAATTCTCTTGCTTTTTTGCATGCTTTTGCTTGTTTCCGCCGCTTCAGCAGAGCCTCGCTACGGAATCTGGGTCGAGGTTGAGGGAAAAAATCGACCTTTTGAAAGTCCGGAGAACTATCAGACCTTTCTCGACTTCATTGCCGGCACGAAATTTACCGATGTTTATTGTCAGGTGTATCGAAGTGGTCGGTCCTATTTCCCGTCTATGGTGGCCGATCCTGGCCCATATTACCGCGCAATGGAGCAGGGAATTGATCCCCTGCGCGGAGCGATTGATGCGGCGCACAGTCGCGGGCAAAAGCTGCATGCCTGGGTAAATGTTCTTCGCATTAAGGACAATCGCTCGGCGCCCTTGCTGAAGGTCGTCGGACGAAAGGCTGCGGTGGTCGATAGCTGGGGAAATTCTATTCTCGACTATGATGAAAACGGTTACCCCCCCGGCCCAAACGGCGAAAAGTTCATGCTGGGGACTCCCGGGCTCTGGCTGGACGCAGGCATTCCTGAAGTCAGGCGCTACATCGTTGAGACGATACGAGATTTGATTCTCGCGTATCCCGATTTAGACGGCATTCATTTAGATATGGTTCGCTATCCTATGGGGATTCGAAGAAGGGGAACGAAGTCGCGTCTGGCTCGCCCTAGTTATGGTTTTGGCGAGGAGTCGATAGAGCGCTTTTACTCCTTTGCGGGCAAGGAGGTTCCCAAGTCCAGAGACAAAGTCATTGGGGATCTTCGTGGCAGCACCGCCTGGGCGACCTGGCAGCGTGCGCAGGTGACTCTCCTGGTTTTTGAAATCAGGGGATTGATCAACGAGATTGCGCCGCACATGGAACTCTCTGGAGCGGTTATCGCATCGGCTCATCGTTCGTACAACGAAGTAAAGCAGGACTGGGGAAATTGGTTGTCGGGGGGAATTGTTGATTCGGCTGTTTTGATGAGCTACACGCGGGATGCGCAGCTCGTCAGAAGGCAAACTCGGCACGCGGTTGATGTGGCATCGGAACGCGGGCAGCCGCTCACAGGTCTTGGCGCCTGGTTGTTGCTTGGCAAACCGGATGCGCTCACCAAGCAGGGCCAACTTGCCTTGTCAGAGGGAGCACAAGGATTGGTCCTCTTCTCCTACTCCAACCTGCAGTCACCCGCAGGCGCGGTCCTGCTTAAGCGCTTTAGCGACTCACTTTTTCCGGCGACGAAGTAAATCGTGCAGGATGATGTGAGTGACTTCGGAAAGGTCGCTTTCGCTGATAGTCGATTCTTTGGCTGCATCTGAAATAGCAGAAATAAGATCACCAACAGTCGTCTCTATTACTCTGCTTCCCGTAGCTTCCATCTCTTGTTCCCTGGTATCCATGCGTCTCTATGCCTTCTGGTGGGGTTTTGGCCGCTCATCATGTGCGCCATGCTAAACCCGAGAACCGCAGGCACTCGCAGTTCTGTGTTCTTAAAAAACCAAATAATAAATCCTCAAGCGGTAGCCGAGACCCCATCGTAGCGATGTAAAATCTTAACAGTCCCTGCACCCGCGCTTCTATAGGATGCCAGCTGATCTGACTTCGGATGCTTTTTTTCCTTGTTCAAGGTAAGTGCCCGATTCACCGGTGTATTTTTCTCTCGTATTAGCCGGAAATGCCTTGAGTTAGCCCAGAATCTACGCTAGATAAATCTGCTCACTCCCGCCGGAGTGGTGGAATTGGTAGACACGCGGGATTCAAAATCCCGTTGGGGCGACCCAGTGAGAGTTCGAGTCTCTCCTCCGGCACTTAGGGTACTTGAGCGGCAGTTCAAGGAGAGACTCGAACTCTTAGAATAACAAGGCGAGTCTCTAAAGCGAGCGATAAGCGAGCGCGTCCTCCTCCTGAGCAGATTTGTAAACTAGTCAAGTAAACATACGTCGCAGTAAGCGCAAAGCGGCAGACCGAAAGTCTGCCGGTCTTGATGGCGCCTTCTTCTGAACTTTCAATTCGAATTCCTGCTCCTTGAAGGTAAGCTCGGCACTGATGGAATCAAGGGGGCTTTCAACACCTGCACCCTTTTCACGTGAGACGTGGGTATAGACCATAGTAGTTTTTATATTCTTGTGACCAAGAAGCACCTGCACTGTCCGAATATCCGTGCCTGAATCCAGTAAATGGGTTGCGAATGAGTGTCGGAATGTATGACAACTTACTTTCTTTTGGATACCCGCAGTCTTTATCGCGCGGGCCAGTGACTTTTGCATTATTGTTGGGTAGAGATGCCACCGACCTTGTTTTCCGGTCCTTGGGTTACGTGAGCGTTTGTGGGAGGGAAAAACGTATTGCCATTTCCAATCTTTCCCGGCATTGGGGTATTTCCGATCAAGGGCGTAGGGTAGCTCGACTCGTCCGAGTCCTTCCTTGAGATCTAGCTCATGTAGATTTTTAGCTTTCTCTAGTTGTTTCTTTAGAGGATCTCTCAGGTAACGAGGGAAAGGGACAGTTCTGTCGTTACGACCCTTTGCTTGTTTGACGATAATGATATTTCTCTCAAAGTCGATGTCTTTAACTCTAAGTGCCAGAGCTTCGGTTAGCCTCATACCCGTGCCATAGAGCAAACAGGCAATGAGCCACTGAACTCCCTGAAGGTGTTGAAGAAGGAGCTTAATTTCCTCCGCGCTTAAGATCTCGGGTATGAACTTCGACTTTTTAGCTCGGATGACATTCTCAAAGACTCCCGGATCTTGTTCCAATACATTTTTGTAAAGAAACACAATGGCGTTGAGTGCTTGATTTTGAGTTGCGGAAGATACCCGTCTGTCGTTTGCCAGGTGGCTCAGGAACTGACTTATCTCATTCGACCCCATATCACGCGGATGCCTGTTCCCATGGAAATGTATGAAGCGCTTTACCCAGCCTATGTAGTTCTTCTCCGTGAATATGCTCATGTGCTTCAGGCGCATACGCTCGCGCATGATCTGTAGCAAGCCCGGTTTTCGCGTCTTCCGAATTATCATTTCCTCCATCTACGCAGTTGTCGTCTTTTTCGGGGAAAATGTTTCCGCCGACTGCATTTCCTCCAGCGGGAAATGCAGTTTCGGAGGAGGAACTGAAGTTTGCCCCGGAAACCTGTGTTTTTGCTAACGTCCTGTATTTGTTTGTGTTACGCTGCGGGGAAGAAATCTGATATCGAAGGGAACTAATGTCCCATTGAATGTAATCGAGTTTTGATCTGATAGGTGACGAGAACTCGTCACCATTATGTTATACGGCTAGAGAAAATTAAGAGATTTATGAGCAAGGTAAGCTGGCTTCTTTGCATCTCCACAATAGCGGTGGCAATCGGAGGTGGTATTCACTTAACTTCGCATGCACAGAATTCGATGCAGGTCTTCATCGACAGTGGCGCTGCCCTTCCGGCGACAACAAGATTCTTTCTCTCAGCATCTGACTCATGGCTAATCTATGTAGGGCCGTTACTGGCCATTATCACAATACTAAAAGAGATTACTCTAGCTGATGAGAGATTGCGTCTTAAAGCCAACCTTGGGTTGCTCTTTGGAGTTGGGATATTTTTCGGTGTGGGCTACTGGTCAATGACCTTACCTCACACTGGACCAATTATTTAGAATTTTTGGTAGCAGCTATGGCCGGTGCTAATGTTTTTTGGCGAATCTCTTGGTGCGCCGGATAACAAAAAGATCGAGCGGACGGGAGCAGAGTTTTCTGGTAGGCTGGTAAGCATTTAGCCGAGCGACGCGCCCTGGCCCGCCGCTCATCCAAAACGTTATGCTGACGAGGCAAATGACACTGCAACGAAAAGTTTTTTCACTTCAGCGGTAGGTATTTTTCTTATTGGACTTCTCTCTTGC
>JAUIMJ010000050.1 GCA_030433295.1 bacterium
AAAGGAAAATCCTTATTAAGGCTGTACCGGGATTATTCCCTGGTCGAACATCCTTTGCTGTTCGCCGCGGGCTCGGTGGTGCTGATAGTCATTCTTGGAAGTGCGGGGTATTGCCTGATCGAAGGCTGGTCTGTCTCCGATGCACTCTACATGACCGTTATCACCCTGAGCACCGTGGGCTTCGGCGAAGTTAAAACGCTCAGTGCTGAGGGCCGATTATTTACCGCTGGTCTCATCGTTGCCGGGGTCGGCGTTGCCACCTATTCTTTTACCACGATCGTTCGGGCCATAGTTGAGGGTGAGCTGACCCGCTTGAGAGGAGAACAACGCATGAAGAAGAAGATTGAAAGTCTCCGTAATCACACCATTGTATGCGGGTTTGGACGACTCGGAAAAATCGTCGTGCGGGAACTTCTTGAGGCCGGGAAAGACGCCGTCGTTGTTGAAGTTGATCAAAAATCCATAGAGGAACTTTCGCGCTCAGACATCAACTATATCGAGGGCAGCGCCTATGAGGATGAGGTGCTCCGTCAGGCCGGCATAGAACACGCTGAGAGCCTGCTCTCCTTACTCCCGCGAGATTCCGACAACGTGTATGTGACCCTGTGTGCCCGGGATCTCAATCCCACATTGAATATTGTCTCCCGCACAGAGGATGAGGACGGAGAGAAGCGTTTACGCAGAGCAGGCGCAAATCAGGTCGTCGCTCCCTATCGCGTGAGTGGAAACAGGATTGTGCAAAGACTGATACGTCCGAATGTGAGTGATTTTCTTGAGCTTGCAGCAGGCAGAAGTCAGCATCAGCTGGCAATAGAAGAAATTGTCGTCAATCGCAGCTCGGCCCTCGTCGGCAAAACCCTTGCCGAAAGCAATCTGCCCAGGGAAACGGGAGCGATAATCGCCGCGGTTATCAGCGGACGAGGGGAAATGTCCTTCAATCCCGGGGCAAACAGCATCATCGAAGGGGGCTCAACCCTGATTGTCCTTGGTCAGAAGGAGTCACTAGAAAAACTTTCCGCACTATTATAAGGTGGGTTTTCGATTTACCTCGGATGAGGGTCGGGATTTCGGAACGGTGCCGCTGCCCCATTCTCCTGGTTGACGTACATACCTCCGTAATTTCTCTCAATTTCGGGTGTCTGACTGATGCAGACCAGGCCTGTTCCCGGGAGTCGAAAACACACACTTTATTAAGGAATACGTTTACGTTCCCTGGACGCGCAGATAACGATGAGCACAAAAGCAGAAGATACTGAATCTTACACCAATGATGCACGTGGATGTGCAAGCGCCGGTCTCAGCAATTCTCCACTGTCCGGTATTCCCGATTCTCAGTGCGTCGCACGTGACTCCTTCGTGCGCGAAGCCAATGACATAAGCCAGAGAGAATTGCTCGCGCTGAATAGACCAGCGCAGTATCTCGGCGGAGAGAAGAATTCGATCGTAAAAGAAGATTCCTGCGTCGATGCCCACATCGCCCTGGCGTTTCCGGACACCTACGAAGTGGGCATGTCGCACCTTGGAATGCAGATTCTCTATCATATCATCAATGAGGATGAGAAAGCCTGGGCCGAGCGCGTGTACATGCCCCAGGCCGATATGGAGGAGCTGCTGAGAAGCAAAGGCAGCATGCTTTCTTCGCTCGAAAGCCAGAGGCCCCTGGGAGAATTTGATGTCGTCGGCTTCAGCCTGCAGTACGAATTATGTGCTACGAACATTCTCGCTATGCTCGACCTTTCAGGAATTCCTCTGCGTGCAAAGGACAGAAGCAAAGAACACCCGGTAATCATCGCCGGCGGGCCCTACAGCTATCATCCTGAGCCTCTGGCTCCCTTCATCGACGCGTTCTTTCTGGGGGACGCTGAGGAGTTCATGCCCGAACTACTCAAGGCAATCCGGACGTCAAAAAACGGCGAAGGTGATTCGAGGGCAAAACTGCTGCAAGAGTTATCAGCCATCGAAGGCATTTACCTGCCCGGAGAGTTCGAACCGAGGTACGACGAGAAAGGTCGGCTCACCGGTGTAGAACCGCTTAACCCGAATAAAAAGCAAGTACTCAGAAGGCTTCTCCCCTCCATGGAAGGCGCCCCCTTTCCCACCAGGCCGATAGTACCAAACGTTAATACGGTGCATAACCGCCTGAGCCTCGAAGTCATGCGAGGCTGCGTGCGTGGATGTCGTTTTTGTCAGGCAGGGTATCTGTATCGACCTCAACGTGAACGCTCTCCCCAGGAAATTGTCGATCTCATCAAAGATACGCTTCCTGAAACCGGGTACGAGGAAATTTCATTGCTAAGCCTTAGCACTGCGGACTATTGCTCCGTTGTCCCTCTCCTGAAGAAACTCATGGACAGCTATGGTGAGGGGGACCGCCTCGCAGTATCCTTTCCATCAACCCGTGTTGACGCCCTCACACCCGAAGTACTCGAGCAGGTGCAACGCGTGCGTCGCACGGGATTTACCGTCGCTCCAGAAGGAGGAACACAACGCCTCCGCGATGTAATCAATAAAGGAGTAAGCGACGAGCAAATCCTTGAGACCTGCACCAATGTGTTCACCATGGGCTGGTCCGGAATTAAACTCTACTTCATGCTGGGATTGCCGACTGAGACCGACGATGATCTTCGCGGCATTATTGACATCGCCAAACGAATCCGTGCCCTGCCAAGCGCAGCGGGCAAAGACATCACGGTAAGCGTTTCCACGCACGTTCCGAAACCGCATACCCCCTTCCAGTGGGCGGAACAAATCAGCCCGGCAGAGACCATCCGCTCCCAGCGACTGCTGGCTGAGGGGCTGAGAGAGGCCAGAGTGAATTTTCGTTATCACGATCATTACTCGAGTTTTCTTGAGGGCATCTTCTGTCGCGCGGGAAGAGAGTTGGCCGACGTCATCGAACGTGCTTATGAACTGGGCTGCAGACTCGATGCCTGGAAGGAACACATCTCTGAGGAGAAATGGTCTCAGGCCTTTCTTGATACTGGCATTGACCCGATGAGCTACCTCCGTGAGAGAGACGTCGATGAGGCTCTGCCGTGGGAGCATCTTAGCTGCGGCATTCCTATGAGCTACTTCGCCAAGGAATGGAAGAGAGCCTTACGGGACCGGACAACGCCAGACTGCCTGACGAAAAGCTGTTCAATTTGTGGGGCATGTAATTACGATGAACACAGAAACGTGCTCTGGCCCCGACACGAAGCCGAGGAGCAACTGAAAAACCATAGTTCTTCCTTGCCCCTGACGACTTCGTCTGTCAGTGGCGACGTCGTTCAGAAAATTCGCGTTCAGTTTGCCAAAGATTCGGCGTTTCAATTTCTCGGACACCTTGAGTTTGTGCAGGTCATACATCGGGCGGCTCGACGTGCGGAACTCCCCATCGCCTACTCCAAGGGATTTCACCCGCTGCCTAAAATTGCCTTTGGCCCGCCGCTACAACTAGGAATCTCCAGTCAGGCTGATTTTTTCGATGCCGCCCTTGAGGCGCCTGTCGAAACAACTGCCTTCGTTGAGAAGTTCAATACGCACTTGCCGCCGGGGATCAGGATCGTGAGTGCATGGGAAATCGATATCCGCGCGTCCTCTCTACAGGAGTCACTTTCCGGATTCCGTTATCGTCTTGAACTCCTCAGTGATGCCCCGGTACCGGAACTCGTCTCCCTGCTTGCTCAGGCGTCGGGGCCGAAAGACTCGAGTACTCAGGTGGCTGAACTGCTCAAAAAAACGGTCATACGTAAAGGCAAGGAAAAGAAGCGCAGAGGCCGCAAGCACAGAAAGAAAGTCGAGGACAAGGTATTTCACCTTTCTGATTACCTCAGCGATTTCGAGGTGCGGGAGCAGAACGGCAGGAATGGATTGGAGTTCACGCTTCGCTTCAATCCAAGACAGGCAGGGCCTAATGCAATCGAGATAGCAAGCACGCTTAGCGGTTTGGGAATCGGAGACTACTCCCTTGAGAAACTCGATTCATTCCTGAGTACGGAGTCCCGGGGCACTGAAGAGACTATGGCTTCGGATGCCGGAGTATCTTCAGGCGCAACGTCAAACACGAACACTACTATGTCCGCAGGACGCTTTACACCACGCGCCCTTCCGGATGAGGCGATAGCCGAGGCACGACAACTCCAGAGAGACTAGATGAGTTTTCAAATGGAGGACGGAGGGAATACGAGAAGCCTATTCGTAGCCGAGCTTAATCGATAGACCGTATGAGCCTCCGTGGTAACCCGAGTGCTGATGATAATACCCTGGGGAAGATTTCTTTCGTCGAAAAGGACCGGGCGTGAAACTCGGTGGCACGCGTCCGGATGAACCGGAAATAACATACGGATAATGGTCATCCAGACACACGCCGTGCCTGATATCGCGGTATCTGCACTCCCGTTCCCGACGTGGAATGATCACCGCCACATTATTCTCTTCCTTTACCACCTGTGAAGGCTCATCGACCTTTTTACTTTTCTCGCGACGAATCTGTTCATCCACCTTACGCGCAATCTGCGTTTCAAGTCTTTCAACCTCCTCACGGCAGAGTGCCTCAGAAGTATCAATGGAAGCACATACATCCTCGACCGTTTGCACATCACTGCGCACCTGATACTCACGCTTTGCGGCAATTGATTTCATCCGCACATCGTGCACCAGGCGCTCCTTGGTCAACCTGATTCTGCGCTGGTCCTGCGTCTCTTCGTTGGTGTCCGTTTTCTTTGCTATGCCATCGTCGGTACGCGCAGACGCATCACCCTCACCTCCCGCTCTGAACACTTCGGAAGCCGTACTGTCCATACGCTTACTCGAGAGGTCCATGGCGCTCGGAGCCTCACAGGCTCGATTCGTCCAAACACCATCACAATAGACAAGATCCGCGTATGCGACCGAGGGAAAATACACGGTGTGGGAAGCAAGAAAAAACAGTATCGGGTGCAGTAGAGGAGTCCATGCAACAAAAGGTGAGACGCCATTCGACGCAGGATTTCGCACTTCGTTTCTCAAGTCCCAGGCAGGAATAGTTGTCGTTTTCATGTATCAGATCGCTGAGGGAGTAGTGTAAAAGTAACCGAACCATTATACCACGGGGTGGCCTCAAACATGAATCTTTCGCAAACAGACACGCAGCCCGCGATATTTCGGAAGTGTTACTGGCGCAATCAGGCAAAATAGCTATCGTTTTCACACCTTATTCCGCTCGCCGATATCGGCACAGAACCTCACATTTTACGCTTTCTCGTAAAGCCCGCGTCCTGTAGGATCGTATGGATGCACAATAGATGAGCAGGTCATATGCGAATAGTTATCCCACATGTCACTGAATATCTTGGCTCTGAGATTTCAGTCGGACTGGTCTCCCGCGGCTATGAAGTAGTCGGCGTGGGAGACGACAGAAAAAAAGGAGAACATTTAAAACGCAGCGGGGTACAGTTTTGCTTTGCTGACTCCTCGCTGCTCGAGACGGTCTACTCTTCCCTTCTCAAGTCGGAAGATATCCTCCTGCACGTTTCTGCTCCATTTGAACATTGGAAGAAGACTTCAAAAGATGGACGCCGAGAGCTGAAAAAATACGATGCTCTGCTTGAGGCTGCGAGGGCAAATGGGATAGCGAAACATATACTTCTTTCCTCTGCCGATTTGTATGCGGGTTTCGAGGATGTCCTTTCTATCGAGGAAGACTATCAGCCGCCCAATCCGTGCCTCTCCCCGTTCCTCGCTTCGGTAATCACTGCAGAGCATAAAGCCTTCGCTGTTTCACCCGCTGTCCCTACGCTTGTCCTCCGACCGGCAGACATTTATCCCGATACCGATGGTACGGGCGCCTTGTTCTTCCGTGCCCTGCGAAACAGCGGACCTATCGCACTGCTTGGCCCCCGGGGTGCATTAATGGAATTTACCAGCGTTAGGAATCTCCTGAGCGCCGTCGAGGCTGCGGTCCGTTATAATCTTCCAAACAACTTTGAAGTCTTCCATATCTCTGACGGTCTTCCCGAGTATGCGGAACATGTGCTGAGAGAAATAGACCCCTTCAGCGCCGACGATATCAAGGCGATGTCACGGGCCAGAGCCAGGCTGCTGACGGGCCTGATGAAGAACAAGTCGCCGGTAAGCCCGCTCCCATCAGCTCCCGGCGGAGAAATCAAAGGGAAGCGACCCCTGATGAACGGGTTTCTTCTCGCCCGGCTTGGTTATCATTGTACGCTGGATCTCTCGAGGGCAAAGCGCATGCTTGGTTATCAGCCCCAGAATGCGAGTCGGAACCGCGTCGGATACGCTTTAGGAAGCACGCCCACTAACGCTGAAACACCAGAGCTTCGATCCGCAAATCAACAGACGACGGTAGAGCTGGATACCCCTCTGGAGAATCACTGAGCGGAGTCACTGTACAGAGTCACTGACTAGCATCACCGGGTAAAATCTCTCAGATAAATGCCGACAACTTTACTCACCTATGTGACTTTGTTAGCATGGTCCTCTGATCTGAGTAGACGAGATACCGCAGTCTCCTTTCCTCCACGTATCATGATGCTCAGTGCCAGGTACTGTAGGTAAGGGGTAGATGCGGTAAAGATTTTTACATTCTTGCGCAGTCCTCTGCCTCCGGACCCCTGGTCCTCCCGCCCCGTTTTCTTGACCCTCTTTCTCCTCATTTACAAAGGAAAAACCATGTCAGATTTTTTCATCCCGGGAATGGGAATGGTGGCTGCCGCATTCGTCGTCGGCGCTACGTTTGGAGGGATCACACTCATCTTCGGAATGTTTGTGGGACCCGCCTACACACTCATCGGTCGGCCGACCCAGGAGAAATGGGTTACGAGCTTCCTTTCCGTCGGAGCCTTCTCCCTTCTGCCTAACGGCTACCGAGCAGTCGAGTATTTTTATCAGGAGGCCTGGCGCAATTCCTACCGGCTTAGCGTAAGCGAAACCGGAATCGCTTTCTGTTTTGTGTTTCTCTCGTTCATCGCTGTGATCACAGGAGTGATGTGGGGATACTCAGGCTATCGTTTCGGTAGAAATCAGGCGGTAAACCAGCCCGTGCAGCCGGTGTATCTGGCAATGCCGCAACAGCAGCAGAGTACTCCCGAAACCATCAGTCACGAAGACCGACGCGGGGGGCACTATGGCGCAGATGAATACGAACTCCCTGAAGCAATCAGGAATCGAATGCGTGGACAGAACGGAAGCAACAACTAGTCTGATTGGAAGAAGTGCGATGCTGGTATCAACAAATCTCAGCAATGGACGTTGGGAAAACTCTAAACCGCGCTCAGGCGCCAATCGGGGGTTAGCAGGGTTTTGCACACAGATGCGTGCGACAGAGGTTCTCCGCTACCCCCACATTACAGCCACCTGCGTTCTTATCTGACGTTTGCGTCGAATACGCACGAAGGAAAACTCTACCAATACCTTAACGCTGCGGCTATCGAAGGAAGAAATGCCAGCCCATCAGGCCCAGATTGGATAGCAGCAATAGTAGTACAAGACCGTAAAATATATTGTCGTAGAGGCGCAGGCGACGGCTACCGAGCTCCAGCTTTTTGTCCAGGGCTTTCCAGAGCTTAGCGAATTGCTCCTCGAAGACATCCCCCTGTATTTCCTGTGGAACTGTTATCGGGTTTTCGGGAGTACTCTCTATCGTATTTTGCAGAGCCTCGATTTTCGACCCAAGAGCCACCTCCATCTCCTTGAAGGCGAATGCGCTTATTTCTGAACCCCTTGCCTTGGCATCCGCGGAGACCGCTAAGCTCTGCATCTGTTCGTGTATGGCATGAAAGGAACTCTTAAAGGCATCCACGACCCTCTGTTCAAGAGTTGCCAGGTTCTCAGTAAGAACGCCGGCGTCGAATACTACTTCAGTCGTCGTCGCTGCCTTATCCTCTGCATCCTGCCCGCCCAGGCTGGAAACGCTATTCTCCAGCCGTTCAAGGGCCTCTAGAATTTGCAGCTGTGCTTCAGGGGATCTTTCTTCTTGTTCCGATGCCTGAGGCTGCTGTTCAGCTTGAGCATCCTCTCTGCTTTCGATTCCCGAGATATCTCTCAGAGAATCGGCTATGCGCCCAATATCGAAAAGAATCGATGAAAATTCACCCTCCAGCCGAATCCTCACACACTCAGCAATGCTTTCTGCGTCTTCGGCCGAAAGATTAGCCGCGTTGGCATCGACAATCGTTCCGAACAAGTCGCTCTCTATACCAGGCGACGGAATCGACGGAGAAGTCCCCGGCCCCGGGGTTTGTACCGACGACGAGGCAACACTCAGGCGATCGAAGGCAAGTCGCTGCACCTCCAATACACTGCCGATGTAATCCAGTGTTTCTTTGATATCAGCAATTTCAGAAAACAGACGGTCGGCCCCGGCTCGGGCAGACTTTGATGATGACTGGGGCTGAAGGTTCGAACTCGAAGACGAGACATCCTCATGGGAAACGTCGCTGTCCTCATGAGGGGGCTCAGTTCGATCGACCTCCGGCTGCTGTTCTGCACGCTTGTTTACTGCATCTTGTTCCACGACGTACGAATCCCCTGGTGTTTTTCTACTAAGAGTTTAGATTCAATAACCGACGAAAGGATGCGGAGATACGCCATCCTGGGATGTATAGTCAGAAAACAAGATAAGACCCCGCAACAACTAGCCTTTTCTCCACAGACGTAAATAAGTGATTCCCTTTACGAATTAACGAGCAGCGTTTACTATCCCGTTGATGAAATTCCTTGAATAAACAGGACACTATGTCTGACGCCAGCGATTCAGCCAAAAATAATACGGAGGAAGAGTCCTCCACGGACGAAAATAACGATTTCCCACTACATCGGCTCGTTAAAGAACTTGCTCTCGCAGTGATAATTTTCCTGATATTGCAGGGAACCTTCGCTCGCGCCTTTCGCATACCTTCAGGTTCCATGCTTCCTACCTTGCAAATCGGTGATCGATTGCTGGTGAACAAGCTCAGTTACGGCCTTCGCTTATTCGCCGTGACCGAATCGCTGTTTGTTTTCGATACGCCGGAGCGTGGAGATATCGTGGTATTTCGTCGACGTGATGAGGAACGCACAAAGACAGAAGACGAGTCTGATAAACACATCATCAAGCGCGTAATTGGGACACCCGGTGACGAGGTCCAGGTGATCGGCAAGAAGGTATTCGTAAACGGTAAAGAAATCACTGAAGACTACGCGGACATTCAGTGGATACATGGTGGCATAAAGAACTTTGGCCCCACCAGAGTACCAGAAAACAAAGTCTTCCTCATGGGTGACAACAGAGACGATTCGCGGGATTCACGCTACTGGGAGGACCCTTTTCTTGAGATAGAGCGCATCGAGGGTCGCGCGTTCTTTATCTACTGGCCTCGCTGGAAAATAATCTAAACGCGATTATTCACTACCTAACACCATCCAATCACTCCGGAAGCGAGTTGACCGGCGTAATGGGGGCTTCGCCTCGCAGCACAGCGGCGACATTTGCGACGGTGAGATCTGCCATCTGCTTGCGAATCTCCGTAGCGGCAGAGCCGATATGCGGCAGCAGCGTTACATTGTCCATCTTCATCAGCGCCGGATGAACCTCGGGCTCTTTTTCAAAAACATCCAAACCGGCAGCGGCAAGATGACCACTTTGGAGAGCTTCAACGAGATCCTGTTCAACAACCACCTGACCCCGGGCAATATTCACAAACACGCTGCCGGCTTTCATTTTGCGAAACGTCTCACGAGAAAACATTCCGCGAGTTTGTTCCGTAAGGGGGGTCAGCACGCAGACCACGTCTGCACTCCCGAGTAAGTCATCAAAGCCCATGTAGGTCACCCCTCTGCTTGACTCTTCAGCTTCAGGTATACGACTGCGTTTATGGTATACCACCTTCATGTCAAAGGCCTGTGCCCGTGCAGCCAGAGCTTTTGCAATTCTCCCGAAGCCAACAATCCCCAGAGTTTTACCCCCGAGATGCATCCCGTGGAAGCGATTCGGATCACTGTCTTGCCAGAGACCTTTTCTAAGAAAAGACTCCGCGCGGTAACTCAATCGACAGGCATTAAGAATCAAGAGCATTCCTATGTCAGCCGTTGCACCATTGAGAACATCAGGCGTGTTACACACCCAAACTCCCTTCGAGCTTGCATAGGCCACATCGACGGTTTCATAGCCTGCGCCGTAGTTTGCAATCACCTGCAAATTCCTGCCGCGATCAATAAACTCTCGATCCGGACGGTCTACATGTCGGATAATCACCCCATGGCACTCGGGAAGAAGCGAAAGGATTTCGTTCCGATCCATGTGGGAGTCTTTTTTCCCCACAATAACATCGAAGCCCTTGAGCGCGTCACCTATCTCGGTTTCGATAAAGTCACGAGTAATTAAAACTTTTTTCATGATAGCTCCGAACGGAATCAACCAGCCCATAAGCCGGCTACGTTTGTTTTCTGCGTTATTGGTTGTGGGGTGTCGAATCTAAAAAACGTGTCGGGAAATCAGACAAACATTTTTCTAAGTGCAAGAGCGTACTGCGCTCCTGTGCCGATGGAGTATAGCACAGCGATCCAAAGGAATATCATTCCCGCCTGATAGAAATTAACCAGGGAGCCAAAAATCTGATAACTTTCTTTCAGCAGCAGACAGCATATTGCTAGCAGGGTCCATGCGGTTTTGTGTTTTGCCCACCTGCTTGCCGGTACCACGGTACCCTTCACCGCGGCAAGAGAACGTAAACCAGTGACGACAAACTCTCGAGACAGAAGAAGCACGACTAACCAGGCAGGTATGCGATGGGGTTCCGGCGCAGCGCAAAGCATCACGAGAGCTGATGTTACCAGGATTTTATCAGCAAGAGGGTCGAGCAAGGTGCCCAGAATAGACTCTGCCTCGTACAAACGGGCAATGTACCCATCCAGCCAATCGGAGAAAGACGCGAACATGAATATTCCGGTCGCCCAGAGCGTTTTGCCTGGCGTGGGTTCTATGAGCAGATAGACAAAAACGGGAACTGCAAGAATCCTCAAGGCAGTCAGGAAATTGGGTATCCTTTTACCTATGCTGTCAGCTGGCGATACTTCTTCAGTCAAAAGACGCTCCCTACCTCTGTTTCAAATCAAGTTTGTTTCACTGAGGCCATCCTGCCAAAGCCTCGTCAGAGAACAGGCTTTTGCCCGGTCTCTGTACTCAGCCGGAACACGCTGCCGGCGTATCAGAAGGCAGCCTATGGGAGGAAAGGAGGAGAAATCAGGAATTATGCACCGCAGCGCCTCTTACCCGTGTAATCACAACGATAATGGTTAAGCAGCCGCTTGACCTTTCGAACGTAGTTCCGGGTCTCGCGATACGGAGGTATACCGTTGTAGCGCATAACCGCCCCCTCGCCTGCGTTATAGCCTGCAAGCACGTGGCTGATATTACCGTTAAACTCCTTGAATAGCCACTCCAGATACCTCACCCCTCCGATAATATTTTCATGAGGCAGGTAGGCGTTATACACGCCGAATCGCTTTGCAGTACCAGGCATGAGCTGCATCAGCCCCATAGCACCCTTGTGAGACCGCGCCCTGGGATTAAACGCCGATTCCGCATGAATGACCGCCTTCACAAGGGCGGGCTCCAGACGATGTTTCCTCGCAAGCCGCTTGATAATGTGATCGTATTTGCTTTGCCTGCCGGCAATTGGGGCATAGCCCCGGCGGGACTGACCGCTTGACCTGATGATGTGAGATCTTCTTGGATGCTTCCTTGTAACTTTCCAAAAGCGCCGCCCTACGGGCTTTCGGGTAGTAAAGGTGATACTCCCGTTTGCACCCTTGTAACCGTAGAGCTGCTCGGCCGCAGCTTCAACAGGGCCTTGCATTAAGAAAAGAATGGCGAGGATCAGCGACACACCGAGGCAATGAGCCAACAGAGCGTGCTCCCGAGCCGGTCCACGAGATACAACAGCGGCTATGGTATTGTAACTTGTCATTTTCCTTCAGCAGCCTTAATCGAAAAGTGCATAGAACGCGTAAACAGCTTTGCATGCATATCGCTGCCTCAGCAGAGCAGCACTCTATACCCCTGCCCCCAATTCCCTTACCCCAAATACCCCGTTAGATACCTAATGGGACAGCAGGAATCCGAACAGCATGATGCAATCCTACAGTATACCAAATATATGCCAATATAGATGCATAAAAATTAAGAGTGTTTCTAGGATTATCGCCCCCCTGCCAGATACTTCATTCTATTGCTGCTGAAAATCGTAAAGTCGGTGAGTATAGCCGCAGCGCTTCACTCTATTCACACAGAGAAAAGCTATTATTTAGGGCATGATTGCGCTACATCTATGGCACGCCTGCGAAAAGCAGCACCCTGAGAGTACCACGAATACGCCATGAGGCCCGGGCACCACCGGGTCCGAATCTGCCACCACCGGAGTCTCTCATCATACACGGCAGTTAACGGAGTGATATGCATATCAACAGAACAGACTTTCTCGTAATTGGATCCGGAATTGCCGGACTCGTTTACGCACTTAAGGTAGCCAGCCTTGGTAAAGTCACCGTCCTTTGCAAAAGCATTCCGACGGAAAGCAGCACGCGATACGCTCAGGGTGGTATCGCAAGCGTCAACAGCCCTCTCGATAGTTTTCAGTCGCATATTCAGGATACCCTCGACGCCGGCGCCGGCCTCTGCCACGAGGAAGTTGTCGAGCTGCTGGTCAAAGAAGGTCCGATACGCGTCCAGGAACTCATTGACCTGGGGACGAACTTTGACAAGGAGGAAATTGGCGGGGACTACAAACTCGGGAGAGAAGGCGGTCACTCGGTGCGTCGCATTCTCCATGCGGGCGACGCGACGGGTGCTGAAATTCAGAGAGCGATTCTTGCTGAGGCGAACAGCAACCCCAACATAGAGCTTATGGCAAACCATATCGCCATCGACCTCATCACATCAAAGCACGCAATCGAGAATCGTGAAGTTCTCGGGGCCTATGTGCTCGATGAAAACTCCGGAAGCGTAAAGACATTTTCGGCAAAATGCACCATGCTCGCGACAGGGGGTGTTGGGAAAGTGTACCTCTACACATCGAACCCGGTCGTGGCAACCGGGGATGGAATTGCCATGGCCTATCGTGCCGGTGCGCAGATCGCCAATATGGAATTCATTCAGTTCCACCCAACCTGTCTCTATCACCCTCAGGCACACTCCTTCCTGATAACCGAGGCGATGCGCGGCGAAGGTGCAGTCCTGAAACGAAGAGACGGGTACGCCTTCATGAAGGAATATCATCAAAAAGCGGAGCTTGCGCCCCGGGACATCGTTGCGCGAGCCATCGACGACCAAATGAAACGCTTTGGCGATGATTTCGTGCACCTCGACATATCCCACAAACCCAGGGACTTCATCGTCGAACACTTCCCGACGATATTCGCCCGCTTACTCGAGCTTGGGATTGACTGTTCAAAAGAGCCCATCCCGGTGGTGCCCGCAGCGCACTACTGCTGTGGTGGTGTGCTAAGCGATCAGCGTGGTCGCTCCAGCTTGCATCGATTGTCGACGGCCGGAGAAACCGCCTGGACTGGCGTCCACGGTGCCAATCGCCTGGCATCTAACTCTCTTTTAGAAGCCCTTGTCTTTGCCCACCGGGCTGCAGTCGATGCCGAGGAGAACATCATGAATCTTCCGGAACCTGAGTCCCCTGAACCCTGGGACAATCTGGGAACCGGTCAAAGCACCGAAGAGGTGCTTGTCAGCCACACCTGGGACGAGGTGCGAAGAACCATGTGGAACCTCGTGGGAATCGTGCGGAGCAATTCGCGACTTACGCTTGCACAAAGGAGGGTCACACGCGCGGCGGAGGAGATTCGGGACTATTACTGGAGGTTCCGCGTGACCAGCGATCTCATAGAATTGAGGAATCTGATTCAGGTTGCCGACCTGATAATTCGCTCCGCAAGCTTCAGAAAAGAGAGCCGCGGACTGCATTATACTGCTGACTATCCGCAACGCGACGATGAGCACTGGAAGCGGGACACCATCCTTCAGAAGGACCGGCCCCTTAGCTAGCGCACAGCGTAAAGAAGACAGGAATTTGGCTGTTATTTTGGTTGCGCGTTTCCGCACAAGAATTCTATTATATGGCCTGAAACGGAAATTCTGCCGCCTTTGCATACCGTAACATTTTGCCGAGGGCGCACGAAGGGTTCCGACCAGGAGTAAACAGCGCCTATTGCACCAGAGGAAGAGTAATGAAAGCCCGAAAAGCAGAGACAGTATCTGGCCTGCACAGCATCAACAGACGAAAGAGCCCCCGAGCTCTGCTGGGGTCCGTGCTTCTTGTTTTCGCCCTTGGGGCCTGCTCTTCTGCAAATCGCGGCATTTCTATCTCGACCAAAGACCTGAACGCAGAGCAAAGAAAGGCGCTGCAACAAGAGCTTTCAATCGATGTGTTTACCGCACGAGGCTTCCTCGGTGGCAGTGAATACGAGCGTTATTACCTCGGCGATTCTATACTTTGGAGAGAATGTGGAAACATTTCTTCCAAACGTTCAAGCGAGACTCCCGCTGATTCTCTGGAGGGAGATCAGTTCCTCAAGGAAGACCAGAATCTCAAGATCAGGGAACGTCGAGTTGAGCAGATGCCTGAGCGCGCTGAGCAGAACCTCAAGCTTATGGCCTTGAAGCTTATCGACCGCGAGGAACGAGACGATAGCCAAACCCCACCGCCAGGACCCTTCTACTCTCTGGCTGATCCGGGGATGATTGAAATAAAGATCGGACTTGGCAGCAAACACAGGATTCTTATCACATCAGTCGATGCTGTCGCCGACAAAGCAAACGCCCCACTCGCAGATATGCACACGCTATTCTCAGTCATCAGAGGAGTTGGCCCCACAATCTGTGACAGCAAGACCTTTTTCGGGATCTCCCGCTCGAGAATTTAGGGCAGAAACCCCAGGAAAGAAAGAAATCCAGGACAAAAAGAAATCCAGGACAGAAAGAAATCAGGGACAGAAAGAAATCAGGGAAGAAACTATAGCCCTCTGAGAGGCCTCCCGAGCGGGCGCCCGACTTCGTGAAACTATTCGAGTCGGGAGTCAACCACGGTAATGAGCTTTGCGCCGACCGCATCTCCCCAGACATTTACCGTGGTTCGAACCATATCTAAAATTCGATCAACACCGATTATAAACCCGATCGCAGCAACGGGAATCAACTGGGATCCGCTCAGGGAAAGACTATGATTTACCGCGTCGACGACAATCAGCATGGTAACCAGTCCCGCGCTGGGTATGCCCGCCGCTCCCACCGCTGCCAGAGTCGCAGTAACAGCGATTAAACACAGCTGGGTCATACCGAGATGTATTCCACTGGCCTGCGCCATAAAAACGACCGCCACAGCCTCATACAATGCCGTTCCATCCATATTGATTGTCGAACCGAGGGGAAGCAGGAGGCCAGCGGCACGTTCCGAAACGCCGCCTTCAGAGGTCGCAGATTCAATTGTTACGGGCAAACTCGCACTCGATGAGCTCGTTCCCAGAGCCATCATAAGCGCAGCACGCATTTGATGCGCAAAACGGAACGGATTAGTTCGACCAATACACCAGAGAATGAGCGGAAGTACAACCAGGGCATGGATACTCAGCCCCAGCAGCACCGTCGCAACATATACCCCGATTGAGTCGCCAAAAACGCCCAAACCCGTGCGCGCGATAGTCCAGGCGAGAAGACAAAACACCCCCGGCGGTGCCAGCCATAACACCACCTCTACCATTCGCATCATCACCGAAGTAACCGCCTCCGCCAAGGCCACGATTGGCTTTCCCGCCTCACCCAAATGAGTAAGCATTACGCCGAAGAAAATAAAAAAAGTGATTACCGAAAGAGTCTTTCCCTCCGCCAGAGCCGCAAAAATATTCTTCGGGATCATCAAACCGAGGAGATTCTTCAACACTCCGACAACTCCTCCTTCCGCGACGGCTGCGGCCGCACTTGGTGGCGACAGCGCCGGCGCAAGTACTTCTTCACTGTGCAGACTGGCCCCGGGCTCGATGATAGAAACAACACAAAGGCCCAGGACCACCGCGAGGAACATCGTCGCCCCGTAGTAGAGAAGTGTCCAGGCCCCGAGTTTTCCCAGTACCCTGAAATCACCGACACTACATACGGCCGCGAGCACACTGGCTGCAATCAAGGGAACTATCAGCATCTTGAGCAGACCCATGAATACAGTAAAACCAAAAAACTCAAAGGCTGAGAGATACGAGGCATTGGCATGCGCAGACTGGGGCATAGAGCTGTCCCAGAGAGGATCAAACAAGTACTGCCCTGCTACGACACCCACTATCAGACCGGCTACAATCGCCAGCGTCAGTTTTGTCTCACTATTCATTCCGGTGGGCAGTAGTGCTATCGGACCTATGGATAAGGACGTATTTTATGGCTTCGTTCTTCTTGCGAAACAAAGCCTCAAACTCGGTTGGGATGGTCGCTTCAGCATACTTGCTCGCAAAAAGATCTTCCGTTTCCTCCACTATATGGAAACGGGAATCTCCACGAACATCAGCAAGGAAACTCCTGTAGTATTCGAGATGGTCGGTCTTAACTGATATAAATCCGTCACGAGCCAACATGTTTGACATCAGATTTAGAAAATTTACACCGAGGACGCGGTGTTTCCTTCGTTTTAACTTCTCCCATGGATCGGGAAAGTTAACAAAGACGCCATCGATGGCACGCCCCTGAAACACATCACCGAGCAGTTCTCCCCTGGTTCTGAACACGTAGACATTATCAATGTTCGCAAGTTGTGCCTTCTGAATTGTTCGAACGGATCGTTTGTATCTCAGCTCAAATCCAATACAGGCTGCCCGAGGAGCACGTCGTGCCACCTCCAGAAGATGCGCACCAGAACCAGAGCCGATTTCCACAAACAACTCATCGGCACGCGAACAAATGTCATCTATTTCGCTGCAGTCTTTTTGAAAGTCGTCCGCGCAGAACAAACGCCCGGGAAAGGAATCGACAATTTCACGGTAGGGATTACCCCAACTTCGTGAGTCTCGCTCAATCCGACCGGACGAAGACCCTGCAGGCCCTGAAAAATCGTCGGTGAATTCCTTAGAACTATGAGCCGCCTGGATTTTTCTGTTCTGCACCTTCCTTACCTCCAGGATTAGTTGAATCCGCTTTCTCATCCCCCGAAACCGTTGCACTCGGAAGCATCGCACCCGGAGGCGCATCGGAAGGAGAATACCTCGGAACCACCACAGGGTTTTTCTTCTCTTCTTTCTTTACGACTTTCTTACGTCGGCGCGGACGTACGCGATATACTTTCTTCGTCTTTCGCTTCGGAATCTTGCTGATAAGCTCCGCACAGCGGCGCTCCGAAGACTCAGCCCGCTCAAGCAGAACGCGAACCTCCTCAATCAGCAATTCGCTGCGCTCAAACTCTGACTGCGCCTCTCTGGCGTGCTTTCGCGCCTCCTCGGCAGCAAGCTCTGCTTCGTGAGCATAACGAATCAACTCTTCGGGAGGCTGCCCGGGCAGGGCGCTGACACAGGCAAGCAGTGACATCGGCAGGTAGAACAGGCTGAAAAGAGTGATTGGCTTCATGGAGCATCCAGGTTGTGGTTAGAGACTCAGATAACGATAGTGAATTCCGCGGCATTCGTCCACGACATTGACCGGCGCATTCCCTTAGTCCGCATAAACCCCTGAGACACCTTAGTATTTAAGCAGACACTCCATTTCCACCTCCTGGCCATGGCGAGGGAGCCGTGATACAGAGATTAGAGTTAAGAAAAAGAGAGAGGGGGCGATACATGAGTGAGACAAAAGCTGTAGTTGCTGACACCAGGCCGATAGTCATGGAACTCGAGGCCGGAGAATACCATTGGTGCGCCTGTGGCCGCTCCCAGGCACAGCCCTACTGTGATGGTTCGCATGCCGGCTGTGGCATTGAGCCTATGGCCTTCAGCCTGCCCGAGAAAAAGAAAGTAGCGCTATGTACCTGCAAGGCGACGAATAATGCTCCTTTCTGCGACGGCGCGCACAAGCATTTAAATAAGGACTAGTACGTTTCCTGCGAAAGGCCCGGCCCCTCATACACTAAGTTCTGGGCTCACTACTCTCCGGTCACTCAAAAATCACCGGAGCTAAAAAAATCATTGTTCACTCACTACTGAGGGTGCCGCAAGGCGTAGCTTCCTGTAGACGTAGATACCGACTTCGGAATCCGCATACTCAATATTCCAGGACATACTTCGAGCCAGCCATTCCATAGTCTGCGTCCGATAAAAACTGCAGTGACTGGGGTCTCTGGCATACCACCATTCATCAAAGGCTATTTCCGGACGTAAGATTCCGGTGCGCACGGCAAGCACAGCACCCTCGGCCAGAAGTCGGTCTATCGCCTCAAAGGCCGCTGCAGGCTGAAAGAAGTGTTCCATAACTTCGTGACACAGCACGAAGTCATACTGCCCAGAAAGTAGCGCGGCCTCAGACGCGAAAATTGGATCCCAGGCGCTGACAGCATACCCCTGCTCTCTAAGCATCTGTGCAAGGACATCGACCGGCCCCGACCCGTAGTCAAGACCTGCGCCGCAGCTATCGAGAAACTCGCATACTGCTTCAGTAAACTCCTGCAGGTATCGACGATAGCCGGCGTCCGAGGGATCATTGTTATGAAGCAGGTAGCGCGCTCGCTCCTCTTCGGGCCTCAGACGCTCGGGAGGAGCCAAGGACAGCAGTCCGCACTCCCGACAGCTGGCGAACCGGCGGGAAACGGGCCCCAAAAGGTGGTCTGTATCCCCGGAGCCGCAAAGCGGGCAGCCGGGCTGCTCACTCTCCCTCCCCTCCTTTTTGTGCTCAGGTACAGACATACACCCCCGATTTAACTAGGAAACAGACCTGTCAGTATGCTGTCGACAAATGCTGACGACAATAAGCTCCCCATACGACTTTACTTTTTCACCGGTTCAAACTAAACATGTCAACAGCGAACGACAGGAGCCCCTCCTGTCGCGAGCCTTAGTTGACGACTCCAAGACTAGTGTAACCCCAATTTCTGGACAGATGAGGGATTAGCAGTATGTACACTCACGCAGTATCTTCCGGGAGCAGCATTGGCGCACTCCAGTGCATTGTATTAAACAATCGCCAGAGCGCACACAAGATGACTCGGGCACTTGCCCGCAGGATCAACTATCGCCTCCCTGAGGAAGAGCTTCTGAGCCTTGCAGACATGGCGCTCTGTGAGGCCGCACGCTCGTTTAACCCCCTAAAAGGCGCTGCTTTCACCACCTATCTCCACTATTTCATCAGAGGAAGACTGCTTGCGCTCATTAGTGAACAAAAAAGGCGCACTGACTCTACAGCAAAATACCTGAGGGAGAGACTCACACTCAATCAGGAACTCAGCGAGAGCAAACTCAGCGAGGCACTGGAAAAGAAATTTCTCATTGAGGCAATGCACTCCTGCCTTGAAGAACTCCCCAGGAAAGAGCAGGAGGTGATTGAAACCGTATTCCTCTCAGAAAACACGGTCACCGAAGCAGCAAAACGGCTGGGCTTTAGCCGAGGCCATGTTTCAAGAATGAAAACTGCCAGCGTCGCGAAACTGAGGAAAAGGCTGGAACGCCGGGTTTCTCAGATGAATGCCCGACGCTAGGCCGAAGCCACACAACAGTAAGATACCAACACACACAACACACACAACACATAAAAAGGAGTGCTTTCAAGCAGTTACACGGAAGCACTCCTTTTCCTTTCCCAGGATGCCCGGGGAAGGACGGCGCACTCTTGACAAATTTGCTCACTTGACTATTTTACTCAGTTAACTGTTTTAATACCGGAATGCCGACTCCATGGACAAAAACATCCCCGTCGATTCAATTCTCATTGATTTCGGATTTTCTGAGGTCGAAGTGTCCGTTTATAAAGCTGCGCTCGTACTGGGCTCTCGCCCGGCCAGCGTAATCGCCCAAAAAGCCGGTCTCAAGCGGAGTCATACCTACAACGTCCTCGACAGCCTCATGAAAAAGGGCGTGATGCAGGAATTTGTAAAGAACAGCGTCAGACAATTTACGTGCAGCCCACCCCAGTCCCTACTAAGCATTCTTGAACGACGTCGCAGTGAGCTGGACAGGCAAAAACAACAGTTGGAAGAAATCATTCCCCAGCTGGAAAGCCTCTGCAACCCTCTCTCCAGACCTCGAGTTCGCTTCTATCAGGGAGTCGACGGAGTAAAAGAGATA
>JAUIMJ010000051.1 GCA_030433295.1 bacterium
GACTGGTTGCCTACCAGACGGCAAAGACCTTCGTGGAGATGTTCAAGGGTACTCCCCTCGAAGATCATTATTTGAGGGTAATCAGATCGCTGCGCCGAGCAAGAGATGCCACAACTATTCAGGTAACTTCGGAAAATAAAGGCGGGGTGGACTTTGTGCACGGTGCTGAGGGGAATGCTAAACGCCTCCTCGAGTTCAAGGTTCACGCAAACGTCCGAGACGGCATTGAGCCACGAATTTATTTCTACGAGACATTTACCCTCCGACACAGCCCTTTCACTGGTCAGACGCTCCTCGAATTTGAACATAATTTCTAGTCCCACGTAGCGGAGACAGTTCAGCTCCACTCCGTATCGCTACCGGGTTCTCCGCCGTTCCTGCACCTCGCTTTTGTATGCGTCACGCTCTTTAGCCTTCGCGAGCTGCTTTGGTTCCCCTCGAATGACATCTGTTTTGTGAGTAAATACCTGTTAATCTACCGTAGTCGTACGCTTGCTCTGCGCCAGCAGTAGTGGGGCATTTCCCATGCCTCTCTTGTGGGCTGGCAGATTGCTGCCTGAGCTGTTAGAAAGCTGATTGGGGCTGCGTATGTTTGGAACGTACGTTTAATACCCCCGTTTTGATTTCGATATTCTAAGAAAAACCTGAGCAGTCGTCGGATAGATATCGTGCCGTGCTAATCCGAAGGCTGTGCTACCAGAGAAGGCGTTTATGCAAACACAAGGACTATCCAGGGAGAGAGGCGTGCGCAGGTATCGCTTGTTCACATATCTGCTGACGACGCTTCTGATGCTGACCTTTTCGGCGTGTGGAGGATGCTCCAAGGAAGAGGCTCCGAAGAAAGCTGTCGTCAAAGAAGAAAAAGTCAGCCTGGACGGTTCTCTTGTTGAATTGATTCCGGATAACTCCTTTGCGTTTCTCTACTGGCAGGGCGGGCATCCGGCGTACAAGAAACTTCTGAATTCGCCCTGGTCGAGTGGCGGAGAGTTCGCTGAGCTGATGAAGAAGAACACGCCGCAGGTTAAGCAGTTCGTATCTATGATTAAGGCTCTGGGTCTGGATCCTGAGGATCAGGAGATATGGACAAGGCTGTTTTCAGAGGCTGTGTTTTTTGCGGCCCCCGGTATCCCGGTAGCTGAGGCCCCGGCGGAGCAAGCGGACGATTCCTTGGCATCTCCTGGGGCATCTCCTGGGGCATCTCCTGTGGCATCTCCTGGGGCAGCTGAGCCGGCTGGTTCCCCTGATAATGTTGTTCCTGCGCTTGGTGTGGTTTTTAAATCGGAGGGTGTTGAGTTTGGAAAAGCCATTGGGTCTCTGGAAGATCAGTTGAAGGCAGAGGGTAGAGAGTTCGAAAAGATTACGCATAAGGGTGCCAGCGGGCTTCGCGTCTCAACCGGCGAAGTCGCAGGGCCAAGAGATTTTTACTTCCTCTGCGAAGGACCTCGTGCGGTAATTAGCTCTCAGCTTGAGGCCGCACAGCGGGTGTTTGATGGTGGGGAGACGAAGCTTCCGGAGATAGTCGTTTCCGAGAAATTCGACAAGGCGACAAAAGGTATGCCGGGTAACGCTATCAGATTTGTTACCGGCTATGCCGACCTTAAGATACTGACCGAGTTGTCAAAGGACATGGCTGTCGTCGATTCTCAAGGACTGGCGGGACTGCAGTCGGAAGACTTTGCGTTTCGTTCGGTAGCTATCGGGCTTGCCATGGATGAAACGCCGGAGACATCAGTTCGCTTGTTGCTCAATCCAAACAGCCCGGGCGCTGAATTTTTCACCGTATCCGGAGAAACGCTTGCGGCTGCTGCAGCTAAAGCGAAGCCCGCCAGCAGGGGGCTCAATGCCGTTCCGAAAAAGCCTCTCTCCTTCGTGAGTCTTAATGGTCAGTTGTTGAAGAACGTTAAGAAACTCCTCGCATCGAAGGTTCCGCCTGAGAAAGCAGCCGAGTTGCAGAAGTTAGCTTTTCTCGACTCGATTCAGCAGCTCTCCATCTCAACACGAATTGCTCAGGGCGGGGTATCATTTTTCCCGGTGCCGGACGTACTTCTCCTGATGGAGACTGAGGCGGTGGATTCTGTTGCTGAACAGATTGAAATTCTCGCCAAGGAAATGTCAGCCGCTTCTCCCAGTACTGCAGGTATGCAGTGGACGGAGAAACAGTTGGAAGGTGGGCAAACATTAAAGTCCCTTGTGAGTCCGATGGGGTTTGGTCTGTTTCTTGTGAAGAGCAAGGGCTTACTCATTGCTGCTTCAACTGAGGCGCAGGCGACCGCAGCCCTGGCTGTGACCGAGAAGAACGGCTTTGCGAGTTCCCTGACGACACGATCTCGAAATCTCGTTTCTGAGGCGGATCGGGTGAGCACTTTTTATATCGATTTTTCTGAGGTGGCCTCACTTTTAAAAAAGGTAAAAGGTCTGATGGCGATGTATGCCCCGCAGAACAAGAACGAAGTCGACGCGCTCCTCAGTGCCGAAAGCCTGGAAAACTATCGCAAGATGGGTGCTCTGGTCGGCTCTCTGGATAAGAACGAAGAAGTGCTCTCGATTGACACGTTCTACCAGAAGCCTGCCGAAAAAGTTTCCTGATTGGAAACAGAAGCCTGAAGCAGCCCAAATACCGCAAGTCGCCAGCGGTATTTGGGCTTATTTGTCCGAAACCCGGAAACAGCAAACGCATCTTAAATAAGCAGGGCGTATTTTGTCCTGCGTTTGTTTCTAACTACGGTTTTGCACTCATGGTAATGAGGCAGATTCGGTTTTTGAGGGATACACGATGAACACAGTCTCAAGGCTTCAGGAGCTTTCGCTGCGTATAGACCAGCTCGAATCCTCAGGTGATTGGCTGGCGCAGATTCTCGAAGATCGAGACGACGCCGGACATCAGACGGCTGCGCTGATAAGCACCCTGGCTGAAGATATTCGCTTTCGTCTGCTCGATTTGGTCACTGAGCTGGAAAAGCAGATCGTAATCAGCTCCAGATCCCTGCCGAATTAGGTCTGAAACGCTGACCACAGTCCCGGCGAACTGCCTCGAAGCATCAAATAATCATTAATTCACCGCGAATTTGCCCTTCGCAGCGTTTTTGACCGTCAAATGATGATTCTCCCTCCGCGATTTCAATTCCCTAACATCCTGTAATTACTAGTATAAATCGTCACCGCTAAATCCTATCCCATTGCGTGCAATGCCTGTTTTTCGTGAAAATGCAGTAAATTCGGGCGACTAAGAACACTTAGAAGCATAGTTGCGGTTTTCCGGATATGTGTTTGTATGAGGTCTGGGCCGTGGTGGCCTTCGGGTAATTAAGGAAGAGGAAAAGGGTGTAGCATGGGACTGGCGCTGAGAAATGATGAAGCGGTTGTTGGGTTTGAGAACGTGTGCCCGGTGTACATCGCCCCTGCCAATGAATCTTCCCTGGTAAAAAAGAATGATGCTGTCGCATTGGGCTTTGTTTTAGCCCTGTTTCAGGTCCTTGATGGTGTGCTCACCTCAATCGGTATCAGCCGATACGGAACTGCCTTTGAAGGTAACCCAATCATCAGAGTCCTGATGGAAGAATTCGGCCATGTCGCTGCGCTGGGAGTGGTCAAGTTCCTCGCGGTGATGATTGTCGTGGCGCTGACCTACTTCGCAGGAAAGCTACCCTGGGTAAAGAAGGCGATGGGAGCAGTTACCTGCGTGTATCTTTTTGCCGCAATTCTCCCCTGGACGTACATTCTGTTCTTTCGTCCATTGCTTTAATTTCCTTCCTTACTCTTTGGTCTGGGATGCAGGCTGGCTGTCTTTAGCTTTTTGTGGTGCTGAATCTGCCTGCCTGAGCGTCTGAGAAAAGCGCTTTTCCCGCGTATTCTCGCGTGCGGTAGATCTGTGCTTCGACTTTAAGAAACTCCGTATATCTCATGTCCGCACACTGCCTCTTCATTACCCAAATTGCCGTAATGTGCTATATGTACCCTATACATTTGAAGAAATCACAATCATGGTGTCACTATGCGAATTACTCAGTGGGGTGAGTACGGGGTTCTTTTTGCAGTAACTATGGGACGGTCCTTGCGTCTGGGGACGGCTTTGTTGAGTGCGCAGGACATCGCAGACTCTCAGGACGTGGCGCTTCATTACAGTCAGCAGATTCTTCTTCGTCTGAAAGACGGCGGAATAGTGGAGAGTATTCGCGGTCCGCGAGGAGGATATCGTCTTAGCAGGGCTCCGGAAGATATCACCCTGCGAGATATAATTGTCGCCTCTGAGGGAAAGACCCTTGAGGTGATCTGTGAAACCAAGCCACTCCACGGAGAGGCTTGTGGTCAGTCCTCCAACTGCTCCCTGCGCGGAGTATGGTATGGCCTTCGCGAGGCGGTCGACGCGTATCTTAGCGGAATCACTCTTGCCACCCTTTTAGAAGATCCTGAAATCGAGGTTGGTCCTATTCAGATTGGTGAATCGGCGATTGCCGATGAGGCTGTTCAGGTAGCGGACGACGCATAGTCATGCTTTCTTTTTTGAGCTCATGGTGCGCGGCGAGTTGGGATATGCTCGTGGTAAGCGCCCCCTGGTTACTCGGTGGTTTGTTGATCGCGGGTGTGCTGCACGTCTTTATGCCGCAGCACGTCATCGCCAGGTACCTCAAGAAACCCGGGTTCGGGTCTGTGGTGCGCGCGTCTCTAATCGGCCTTCCTTTACCCCTTTGTTCCTGCAGTGTCATACCGGTCGGTGTCTCCTTGAGGAGGTCCGGAGCCAGCCGCGGAGCCACCGCCAGTTTTTTCGTCAGCACCCCTGAAATAGGGGTTGATTCCTTTCTTCTGAGTTACGGATTACTCGGTGCCGCCTTTACCTACTGTCGCATGTTTGCGGCTTTTGTCTCTGCGATGTTAGCCGGGATCCTCGTCGATCTTTTTAGTCCCGACGATACGAGTGATGCGGTCGCCGAATCCGAGGTTGCCTCTGGAGATGTAACTATAGGCTCCTCTCCCTGTTGCGCCTCTGATACGGCTGAAGCAGGGAGCGAAGCAGTGGCTGAGGGTTTGCTCTCCCAAGTCAGGGCGGCCCTGCGCTATGGGTTTGGAACTATGGCGGATGACCTGGCCCGTCCCCTGGTGTTTGGCTTTTTGCTGGCTGGCCTGGTGTCCTCGATTATCCCGGAGGATTTTTTCCTCAAATACCAATTCTCGCCGCTGACCTCTATGTTACTCGTGCTGCTGGTCTCTCTTCCGGTATATGTGTGCAGTACCTCATCAACGCCCCTGGCGGCGGCTCTTGTTGCAAAGGGAATGTTTCCGGGGGCTGCAGTGGTCTTTCTCTTAGCAGGACCGGCAACCAATATCGCGACAGTTCTGGTGCTGCGGCAGGAACTCGGAAATCGAGCCTGTGCCGCCTATCTCGCTTCAGTGACGGGCGTCGCCCTGTGTGTTGGGTATCTGGTTCCCGGGGATTGGATTTCCACTGGAGCGGAGGCTCTCATGCATGATCATGGTGCGAGCTTCGGGGAGCTCCTAGCGGCGAGTCTACTGTGTGCTCTTCTGATAGTCAGTCTGCTGAGAAAATCATCACTTTTGAGTACGCGCTCTGTTGCTGGCGAACACTCTTCTCCAGGGTCCTCAGAGGAGGATTCTGGCGAAAAATCCTGCTGTGCGCATTAGTGAGATGTGGCGCGAAAAAAACTACCTATCAGTGCTTTCATTGTTTCTCCACTCTGCGAACCCTGGGCTATGACCTCCTCGTGTGAGAGCGTGTTTCCGCTCAGGCCGGCAGCAAGGTTGCTTAAGCACGAAAGCCCGCAGACGCGGAGACCGGCCGCATGAGCAAGAGTAGCCTCGTGGACCGTCGACATACCAACGGCATCAGCGCCCATTACCTGTAGCTTTCTAACCTCTGCCGGTGTTTCGTAACAGGGTCCCTGTACCGCAGCATACACTCCCGCTTTGATATCGATAGAAAGATCCCGCGCGCAGCGTTCGAGGGTGCGGCGAAGCTCGAGGTCATACACGCAGGTCATATCCGGAAAGCGCGCTCCCCAGAACGAATGATGCTCGCCGGCCAGTATGCTCGTGCCCGTGTCGTTAATGTGATCTTCGATGAGGAAAAGCGAACCCGGGCTATTCTCCGGGTGCAGGCTGCCGGCAGCATTTGTAAGTATTATGTGCCTGGCCCCGGCCATCTTAGTCAGATAGACAGGGACCTTTATTGGCTCAAGGGAGTCGACTTCATACAGATGGCGTCTCCCGGAGAAAATGAGAAGTCGCTTTTCGCAATACCGCGCCAGGAGTAGCTCGCCCTGATGGCCCTCCACGTTAGCTGCTCCCAGAAACGGGATGTCGGCGTAGCAAATGCGATGATCGATTTCGAATAGGGAGACAATCTCGCCCCAGCCCGAACCAAGCATGAGGGCGCTATCCGCTCTGTATGATTGCAGTCTGAGGACACAGTCTCGAAGAGACTCAGCGAAGGGTGCGTAGTCGTCAGCCACGGCGAGTATCCGTCAACATAATCTCTCGGTAAATTTCTTTTGCGAGGAGAACCTGTTCAATCTCAACCCACTCAACCGCGGCATGTGCCTGATCGATGCTGCCCGGACCCAGGACTATGGTATCAATTCCTCTGGCAGAGAACGCACTGCCATCACTTCCATACGGGACAACACCACATTTGGATGATCCCAGTACTCTTTCGCAGGCGGAGGAAGCGATAGAAACAATCGGGGCATTCTTTTGCGTTGAAAGGGGCTCCATAAGAAACTGGGGATCGTGTACCCGATACTGCGCTGTGGGGTCTACTTTTTGTATCTCCTTAGCCACGCTCCTGCATAGCTCCACTAAGAAGGGCGCATCAAGATTTGGTAGAAAGCGAAAGTCCAGCCCGACTGTGCAGGAATCCGGAACGAAGTTTGGCTGTACTCCGCCGGAGATGGTTCCGATGTTGAGGGTGGCCGCTCCCAGGTCGGGATGACTTGTCTCCGCAAGGATCGGGGCGAGGGCAGCTTTGAGCGAGTCGAGAAACACCATAGCCTTTTCAATGGCATTGATGCCCAGGTGTGGCTTGGAGCCGTGGGCAGCTCGTCCGATGCTTTCGATCTCAAGGAAGAGAATTCCTTTGTGCGCATGGATTACTTCGAGTTCTGTCGGCTCTGAAATGACTACCGCACTCAAGCTATTGAGCATGTTTGCAAGGTGGCGAGATCCCTTCATCTCACTCTCTTCGTCCACAACGCCGGCGAAGAGAATATCGACAGGAGGCACATCGCCCGCCAGATAAATCTCCCGCATTGCGTGCATCATTGCAATGCCACCCGCCTTCGTATCACAGGCACCGCGTCCATACAGCCGCCCGTCCTCGATCCGTGGTGTGAAGGGCGGAATTGTCATGCCGCGAACTGACGCGGTATCCATGTGCGATTCGAAAAGGATCTTTTCGGCAGAATTTTTTCCTTTCAGAGTCGCGATGATGTTCTTTCGGCCGGGTACTACCTCGAATGTTTCACATGGTATTCCGCTTTCCTCAAAGAATTGCTCGATAAACGCGAGCATTTTTGATTCATCGCCGGCAGCATCAGGCAGTTCGGGATTTACGCTGTCGATAGCCACAGCTTCCTGAAGCGAACAGACAATTTGATTGTCACTTCTTTCCCACCGTGTATTAGACTCTGCCGTCATGAGTATCAGTCCTAGTGTACAAATTCCGCGAGTTCGCTTTTCATTCGTTCGTCCTTGGGATCAGAGAGAATGACTACAAAAGGTTCTATATCCCGATGGGATAACACGGTAGAGAGCTTCCAGTACAAAAGCCCCTTTAGTCGTGGTGCCTCTTTTGCTTTACTTGCCTCCCTGAGCGCCCGAATAGCAATTGCTCTTTCCTCGTAATCAATCGGTTCTTCTCGCCATACGACCACCTGTTCGGGGGCGGACTCCCGAATTGCTTTTACGCTGCTGAGGCTGTTATTTTTCTTTTCAGGTTCCAGGGGGACGACCGAAAAACCGTCCATTGCCCAGGGCTCCAGCGTGGCGTGCCTGCGGAAGGTGTATCCCAGCTCGGTGAATACAATCGGCTTTTCACTCACGCCGAGCGCAGTCAGGTCATGCTTAATTGTCGTCAGAGTTTCAGCCCAGCCTCTCTTAAGCAGTGAGAACATACAATCGTCATCACATTGACCTGGTGGACGGTAGCCGCGAAGTGGGAAATAAGCGTTTATTCCGATTAGATCCAGGTGAGACCAGAATTGCACTTCGTGATATTGATCGAAGTTAGCAGCATATGAGAGTTTCCCACGGAATATTTTTCGTACATCGCGTATGAGTGAGAGCCAGTGGTCGTTTAGTTCCTTTCGCCGGGCGTTTCGTTGTTCTACGTCGTCAGCTCCCATCGCACGGACCCAGGTGCCCTGCGCCTCGGATTGTTTACCCAGATACTCCGGCAGTGAGGAAAAGGATTTTCCGCCAGAGAGAAGCAAGTGCCGTTCCGGAATGTTCTCGGTATGATCGATTAAGACAGAATGCGAACGTTTCTGTGCTTCTTTATCCAGGTAATAGCTGTCGAGCGGCGGAGTGCTACTGATTTTCCTGGTGCTGGTAAGCGAATTTAGCTCACTGCCGATTGCGAAAACGTCTACATTTTCCTCCTCGGCAAGGCGGGCCCATTGAGTGACGAATGCGGAATATTTCCTGAACCAGCTCTCTCGTAGCGCAGGGGTCTTCGGCATAATCATCCCGTGCCAGAGAAATTCATTTCGTTCGAAGGCATGGTCCAGGGCTACCCGCATTATCAGTATGACCGACAGGCCAGCTTTTTTTGCCGCTCGTATCTCACTTACGACACTTGGGTTTTCGGGGTCGTACCAGAGGGTGTCGGTGTCCCAGTCACCCTGGTGGGCGTAGACCGTCACAGACACGGTATTCATGCCGGATGATGCAAGGCTTTGGGCCCAGACGTCGTGGTCTGGTTCATTTACCTGTATCCCGCCCAGATAAAAATCCGGCTGGGTAGGTCCGCTGAAGGCCGAACACCCGAGCCCGGCGCAAAGCAGGAGAGCAAAGGAACTCAAAAAAGCGAAACGAAGCAAAAAAAGAGGGGAAATAGTCCGGGATGTCATAATCGTGTAGTAATGAGAAGTAGAACGCCGTTCCCATACTACCCCGAGCAATGCCAGATAGCCAGAAGGGGTCCGATGGTCTGAGCTTTCAATGCGAATGCTATTTCCGACAGAATTTTGATGAATTGTATTCGGGAATTATGTGGAGATTTCATTTTCCCTTCAGAATCATGCTGTGGAAAGTGCAGCGTTCAGACATCGGAAGCTATCCATCGGAATACTTTGCCCGCGCTGACTACTTATCGGTGGTCCCGGGGGGATGAAGTCGATAGTGTGGAGCCAGGTGCTGAAGCAAATAGCGTATTGAGCTGCACTACAAAAAGCAGTTCGGACTGAAGGCACCTGCTGTTGATACTGGCGTTGATACCTTTCCCATAGACCCATGTGGGGACCGTTGAAAAACGAAGTTTTTTGGCGGGACCGGCAAGCGGAGCTTGCTCGAACGCCGAAAAAGGCGTTCGTCTCGAATATTAGAAAACATGCGTCGCATGTTTTCTAATATTCGTTAGTAACAACAAGGGACGAGCGTGATGTAGAGGAGCGTTGATACGAAACGATCGATTAAAGTTAAATCCAAACGTTTGCATGATAGCTTGAAATTGGGTTTTGACTGTTTCCCGATAACGCACTCTCTTACTGAGATGTGCAAATACGCCTTCAAACGGCATGCGCACAGAAGTTCTCCAATTATCAAGCTCCTTGTTTTTTCCTTTCATGTTCTTCTTGAGAATAGCACCAGAGTAACACCCTCGTTTTTTCAAAGCCTACTGAGCAGGACGCTCAGAATACGCTTTATCTCCGAACACCATTCCACCGTTCGAACAGACAAACCTCAATCCCTTCGAATCAGGAATATTTGCAAGACTTACCGATACCGAATGAATCAATCCATGGGTCATATCCACCGACACATTGCGCTTATAGCCAAACAAGATGCTCCCACGCCCGTCCCTTGTCTTTTAGAGGTTAGCCTACGGCTAACCCGAGCGCCTTGCTCGGCGCTCGGGCAGGCTACGCCTGCCGGGATTGGCAAAAAACTGTCGTTTTTCGACAATCCCATGTGATAGTCTGGGTGTTGGTGAGCGACAATTCTGTTTTAGATATGGCTGAGCATACCCTACAATTTTTTCTAAATGCGTGTCCTGAGCCGCTCTGCTTCATCTCGTCCGACGGCAGGATTCTTAAGGTGAGTAAAGCCTTTGGGGATTTGCTGGGAAAAGAGCCTGATGCGCTTTGCGGGCTTGATTTGTCTTCGATGATCCATATGGACGATCGCAGGGTGCTCGCGGGAATTCTCGACGATGTCGCATCCTGCGGGGAGAAAGTGTGGGCATTTAGACTCCTCTTTGAAGAGAAGGGGTCTGAAGCGAAGGGGGCGACTGAGGTTGTTGAGTGGCGCGCCTCCGCTGACCAGGAGAACAATGTTCTCCTCTTTGGTTCGCTCCGGGGCGAGATGCAGAGAAATGTGGCACTCATGGAGCAGACGCATCGACTTGCTCGAGTCGGTGGCTGGGAACTCGATCTTCGTTCTAACGAATTATACTGGACCCCGCAGGTGTATGAAATTCATGAAACGACTCCTGAGGAATATGTACCAACAGTGGAATCGGCAATAGACTACTACGCCCCGGGTTCCCGGGCGCTGATTCGCTCCGCGGTAGAAGCGGCTATTGCCGATGGAAAAACCTTTGAACTGCAACTTGAAATCGACACCGCAAAGGGTAACCGGGTTTCGGTAATCGCCCAGGGAACTGTGGTTGTTGAGGAAGGAGAGGTCATCAAATTGTGTGGGGCCTTCCAGGAAATCAGTGCCCTGAGGGAAATGCATCAGGAGCGTGATCGACTGCGTATGCAGCTGCTGCACGCACAGAAAATGGAAGGAATGGGAACCCTGGCCGCAGGTGCGGCGCATGATTTTAACAACGTGCTCACCGCAATTGTCGGATACACAGAATCGATTAAGTTGTTGGCGGGTCGTGGTACCAGTGTCGGACGTGCGGTTGAGGGAATTGAACAGGCACTGAGTGAGGCGATAGCACTAACGCGCGGTCTGCTTACCTTTGGTCGCATGGCCGAGGTGAACAAAGCGGATGTGGCTGTTGATGACGTAATCAATGAAGCGCTCTATCTGATTAAGCCTGTCCTTGGTTCAAGTATTGAGTTGATAGTCGATTGTGATGAAACGCAAAACAGCCGAATTTATGCCGACTCGGTGCAGATTCACCAGGTGCTGTTGAATCTTGTCATTAATGCTCGAGATGCCATGCCCGACGGGGGTTCTCTGCAGATCAAAACCAGAAAGATCCCAGCGGACGCTCCGGAACTACAGCTTTTTGAATTATCCAAGGTCTCACCGCTTGGCTATCTGGTGATTGAGATCGATGACTCCGGTGAGGGCATTGCGGAAGAGATACTTCCCAGGATATTTGACCCCTTTTTTACCACAAAAGGTCGCGGAAAAGGCACGGGTCTTGGGCTTTCAGTGGTGCATGGAGTTCTCAGTGACCACGGCGGCGGGATCATCGCGCGAAATCGCGAGGATGCCGGGGCTAACTTCTTCATGGTAATTCCCCTGTGCTCTATGGAGTTTCTTGAAGTACATGCCGCGCAGCAGACGATAGATAATCCTCCCGATGTTCGCGGCGCTGGTACTGTTCTGGTTGCTGAGGGGAATGCACAGATTCGCGGAATCCTTTCCCATGCGTTGGAGCAGAGCGGGTATGATGTCGTAATGACCACGGACGGTGATAGCCTGTTTAAAGAGTTCTGCGGGCTGAAGGAGTCACCGGTGCTTTGTGTTTTTGATCAAAATCTGCCCGGGGCAGATGCGAACGAGCTGCTCGGGCGAATAAGGAACGCAGGAGGAGCGATTCCCGCAGTCGTAATGAGCAGAAACCGGGAGTACGTTTCTGAAGAATCCGGACTCGAGGGAGTAGAGTTCATGGAGAAACCATTCTCTGTAGCCTCCTTTTTGGAAAAAGTAGGCTATCTTCTGCGCTCCTGAAGGCCGAAGGAGCGGTGATTCCCGAGGGGCGCAAATACTGCAATCGAAACGCTAGCCCTGAGAAACGGTGAAGCTCGTTCGGCTGCGGAGGCTCTCTCCCGGTCCAAGTACCATCACCCCCGAATTCTTGTCTCCCCGGTTCAGGGCATTGAATCCATCCGTGCGCATTGATGCCGGTTCGAAGGCAAAAAAGCTTTGTTCCGGCGGTGTGAAAAGAATTGCATGGCTCATCGTTTTATCCGAGGAGATATTCAGCCGAACGTTGGAAGCGGGCCACTCAATTTCCGCGGAGCCGGACCATCCCCCATAGCAATGATCTATGCCTTCAGTCACATCACGCTTCTGTGCGAAAGAATGGGACGGGGGGGTGTCTTCAAGGTTGCCATCGGCGATCGGAAGTTCTCCTTCATACGAATAGAAGCCCTCCGCAGAGAAAGACAGCAAAGGTTGTTCGTCAGAATCGCCAAGGGATTTGTTGAAGTAGGGATGTAGTCCAAAACCAGCGGGCATATCTGTTTCAGAGCAATTCTCGAGTAGAAGATCCACGTGGAGCGAAGGGCCATCCAGAGTGTAGGTCACTTCAGCCCGAATGGGGAAAGGGAAGTTGAAGTCCGGAAAATCCTCACTACGAATTTCTAAGACAGCTGATGTTGAACATTGCTCTTTTACCTTCCAGGGGCGATCGCGGACGTCCCCATGGATCGCGTGTTTTTCCGCCTTCTCCAACTGGTGGCGTTTGTCGTTAAACGTGAACACCGCATCACGAATCCGGTTTGAGTAGGGCAACATGATGAAGTTTCCATTGGAAGAGCGACCCAGGGGTTCGGGCGCCTTGCGCATGATGTCAACCCAGGAATTATTCACTCTGCCTTGGAAGCTGGTAATGGTCGCGCCAATTGAGGCCTCGAATGCCACGCGAAGAAAATCATTTTGTAATTCAACAGTGCTCTCTGAACTGGTCTCAGAAGTGATCTCTGACATGGGTCTTCTCCGTTAGCATTGTGAAGGCAGTGTTTGCCGGGATAGCAGTGAGAGTACGTCACGATCAGGCTGCAGGCAAACAGCCCGGTGCTGCTGATTTCTCGTGAAAGCAGTGTGTTGGCCCTTTTTATACTCGTGGCATATGTTTCTGCACTATTCCAGTGTTGATATCGTAAGTGTGCGAAGCAAGGGGGTATTGGGCTGTGGACTTGCTATTTGTCATTCAACGCACTAAAACCCCGCGCTGTATGCGTGCCGAATGCAGTTCAGCAGAAGCGTTTCGAAGCGCTCGCAGGAGGGGAAGCAGATGACGGCATAGTGCTCTTCTCTATCTGCTCAGCTTGATCTGCATTGGGGCCATCTCGTGGAGTTACTGGAAGTCTTCGTTTTTTTTTGCGGAGGCAAATCAGTAGATTATCGATTAATAGTTGGCGTACCTGGTAGCTGCTGTTAGCGTCATGAAGGTCCATGGAGAACTGCGTTCTCGGGGCCAGGTAGCGTGCAGAAGTTTCTGAATGGTCGATTAGAATTTTTCCGCTTCTTTTTGGGTTTTTTTGGTTTTTTTTGTTTAAAGTAAGGAGATGTACAAATGATTCAGACCTTTTTGAAGGACAACAAGAGAATTACAATCGAATATTTTTGTCAGAACGACGGAGAGATATTCTCTTGTGAGTCTTGCGATTGGGAAGGGACCTTTGATTCCTCAGAGCAGGAAGTGTGCAGCCAGGAAGTGCGATCGTACTGCCCTCGCTGTAAAAAACTCTTGGCGAATATCTCATATAGCCACGATGACGGCGCGGTTCCCATGGCCGCTTTGGCCGACTCGTCGGTGAGAGCATCGAAGGTCGCCTAGTCATTTTTCTGCGTTCGTCGTGATACGAGGGCGCAGGCCGAGAAGCAAGCACCAGGTGTGCTCCTTCCCGGAGCCCACAGCGCCCTGCTGATACGCAATATTGCGCCCGAATCTGTGGCGCGAAAAATCAAAAATCATTTGCTGCTTGTGGTTTGCGCTGCTTGTTGTTCGCCCAATGGGCTTCGCTGTGGAATTTGCTGAGAGCTTAGCTGCGAACTTTGCAAAGCGTACGTCTCAGTCCTTCGGCGTATCAGCGTCCCGGGCTTTCGTTTTCGCAGGTCGCCCGCAATGCTTGCAAAATACAGCATCTTCGTCGTGTTTTCCGCTTATGCAAAGCGTGCAGATATGCTCGCCCGCTTCTTTGCGATGAGATGCTTTTACGATTTCTGCGGATACGATGCCCGTTGGCACGGCAATTATTCCATACCCGAGAATCATGACAAAGGCGGCAAAGGCCTGGCCTGCCACGGTAGCGGGTGCAATGTCCCCGTAGCCCACGGTTGTCAGGGTAACGATCGCCCAATACATGCTTCGCGGGATACTGGTGAAATCGCTGTCTGCGCCTTCGACCAGGTGCATGATCGAGGCGATGATTACCGCGACACTGAGCACGGTTCCGACGAAAATAATGATTTTATGTGAACTCTGAGCGATAGCGGTTTTGAGCGTCTCCGCCTCTCCGAGAAATCGCGTCATCTTGAGAACGCGAAACACTCTCAACAAGCGCATAACTCGAATTACCAGAAGGTAGTGTGAGCCTGCGATGAAAAGGCTGAGATATGTTGGGATGATAGATAAGAGATCAATCAGGCCGAAAAAACTAAAGATATAGCGGGAAGGTTTTCGAACACAGTAGATTCGAATGAAGTATTCAAGGGTGAAAAGAACGGTAAAAAACCATTCGGCAGTCTGCAGTAGCGGGCCATGAGCCTTGCGAAAGTCAGCCACACTCTCGAGCATTACCACGACGACGCTCAGGGCGATCGCTATGAGCAGAGCGATATCGAAGCCCTTGCTGAGGGGATCGTCTGTACGAAAAATAATTTCGTACAGGCGTTGTCTGAATGCTCCCTCAGTCGGTTTGTCTCGTTCTCTGGACATCAGTAATCCTGGCTTATGTGGATAGTATGCAGCGTACGAGCGGGCTGCGTTTCTTCCTTTCCGTTTGGCAGGTCCACGCATTTTCTTTTCTGTGGAAAGCGAGAGCCTGTTCATAATAAAGTATAATGGACGTAGTCATCGTGCAGCGGTTTTTTTCGGGCTCTGCGCAGGATGGGGTATCTGGCGAATGATGCGGCCTCCGAAAAATTTGCGGCATCTGGGTAGCGCTTTTCTGCGAGTATTCTTACGTTTTTCACAAACTGATATTAGAGACTAAAAAACTATCGAAATAAGGAAGCCCCTGTGAGTGCTAAAGATAAGGTTTCTCGGATATGTATCCTTCTCGCGGGCGGCACAATCACGATGCGCCGAGATGTCGCAAGCGGGGCACTCGTTCCCGGAGGCAGTCGTGACGTCCTTTTGCGCTACATTCCTGAGCTCAGTGAAGTTGCCAGTATTGATTTGCTGGACATCGTGGATATTGATTCCAGTAATATGCTGCCGTCAAATTGGGTCGCTATCGCCCAGGCAATCTACGAGCGCTTAGATGACTTTGATGGCTTTGTTGTAGCTCATGGGACCGATACACTGAGCTTTACTGCCTCTGCTCTGTCTTTTCTTCTCAGGGATGCAGGTAAGCCTGTAGTAGTGACCGGTTCACAGGTCCCGCTCGGGGAGACTACTGGAACTGACGCCAGGAATAATCTTCTTTTTGCGACGGTGTTTGCCTGTTTGGATTTTGCCGAGGTTGCCGTTTTTTTTGGCTCAGACCTCATGCGTGCCAATCGGTGCACAAAGTATTCTCAGTTCGATTTTCATGCATACCGATCGTTTAATTTCCCCCAGCTGGGGCGCATGGGATTGTATCCGCGTCTGGAGCCCTGGTGTGCAAAGTCAGAGGGGAAAGCTCCGATGCTTTATTCGCGTCTTGAAGAGAACGTCTTTGTTGTTCCGTATATTCCTGGTCTTCAGCCCGAACTTATTGTGTCGCTTGCGGATCAGGGAATTAAAGGTTTTGTGTTGGAGGGAGTCGGTCCTGGAAATGTGCCGACGGTATTCCCGTATCCGGAGGTTATTCGCGGTCTTCGCGATCGTGGAATCCCGGTCATTCTCCGTTCGCAGTGCCAGGTCGGCGGTTCTGATCTCGCCATGTATGAGACGGGTCAGGCTGCGGCTGCGGCTGGTGCTATCTCCGGTCTGGATTTGACCAGGGAAGCTGCGGTAACAAAGCTCATGTGGGCCCTGGCAAACTGCGAGGGGGTCGATGCTGTTGAGGAGGAATTCGGGAAGAATATTGCCGGAGAGGTTTCAATCTAGGGCAGTCACCCCGGGTTGTTTATTCGTTGTATGCCATTAAGGAGGAATATGAAGCTGGTAGTAAAATGTCTTTGGGCGCTAGTCGTGGTGACGACGCTCAGCGCCTGTCTGGCACGTTCAATCGGCGTGGTGCCAAGTTCCAGACCACTTCCTTCGGGTGCTATCGGAACGAGACCGGTGCACGGGAGTTCCTGTCAATATTATCTGCTGGGGGTTTTGCCGGTCTCATCGCCTTTCAGTACTCAGGATGCCCTGAAAGCTGCAAAACGAATGGGCGGGGTTGATGCGCTCACCGATATCACCATCGACGAAATCGCCTCGTATTACATCCTCTTTTCATCGCACTGTGTCTATGTTGAAGGTCTCGGGGTCGTGCCGGAGAGAAAGCAGAGTACGCGCAGAGGGTCTTGATGAGTGTCGCTTACTACTGAACAAAGTGAACCAGGGTGTGATCCGGGTTTTGCTGTGCCGCGAATTCTTTCTCCCGCTCGCTCTGAAACAGCATGACGGTTCTTCCCTTTGCGTCCTCTGCGAGAAGTGCGCGTGAGTGTCTCTTAAAGGTGCTGACATCGCCAACGAGCCAGGCTCCACAGCGGTAGGAAAGAATATCTATTGCCGTCTCTACCTGATAGTCCTGTGATAATCTGAATTGCAGAACCTCAAACTGCAGCGCGCCAACCGCTGCGACCAGGGTCTCCTGAGCACCACCGTCCTTTCGATAAAGCACCTGTACAGCCCCTTCCTGACACAGTTGCGCTATCCCTTTGTCGAAGGCTTTTCGTCTTCCAATCGACGTTGGTCGGATGCGGGCTACTACTTCCGGTGAAAACTGTGGCAGTGGCTTAAAAGCAAAATTTCCCTCCGATGAGATAGTATCCCCAATCGAAAATACGCCGGGGTTAATGACGCCGACAATATCGCCAGGAAACGCGGAATCAATGGTGTCCCTCTCGCCACCAAACATCCGATGGGAGCGGGAAAGTCGAATTTCTTTCTTCGAAGGCACGTGCATGACCGGATTCTCACGCTTAAACTCCCCCGAGCAGATACGAAGGAATGCCATGCTGTCTCTGTGTTTGGGATCCATGTTGGACTGAATCTTAAAGACAAAGGCGCTGAAGGGATTTTCGCTCGGGTCAACAAACCCCTCGCTACCGTCGTCGAAGTCGGCAAGTCTGGGACCCGGGGGGGGAGCCGTTTCGATGAAGCTGTCAAAAAAGGGCTCAAGACCAAAGTTGGTGAGCGCTGAGCCAAAATAGACCCGCGTAAGTTTTCCCGAGAGAAATCGTTCCTCTTCGTAGGTATTGCCCGCTTCATCGAGCAACTCCAACTCAAATTTTAGATGTGAGCTGAGCTCGTCAGTAAGTACATTGGATTCCACAGCCTCGTCGATCGACAGCGTTTGACTTGCGGCTCTCTGGGAGCCACCGGCAGCCGTTTTTTCAAACAAGGTGAGGCGCTTCGTCGTGCAGTCCGCGACTCCGCGAAAATCACGTCCTGAGCCAACCGGCCAGTTGATAGGGCAGGCGTCGATGCCCAGAACTTCCTCGACTTCAGCGACCAATTCAAAAGGATCCCGACCGGGGAGATCCATTTTATTGATGAATGTCAGTACCGGGATGCCTCGCATCGCACAGACTGCAAAGAGTTTTCGCGTTTGTGCTTCAACACCCTTCGCGGCATCAATGACCATAATCGCACTATCGGCAGCCATCAGCGTTCTGTACGTATCTTCCGAGAAATCCTGGTGACCTGGTGTGTCCAGGACATTTATCACGGCGTCTTTATACTCAAACTGCATGGCTGACGCAGTGATAGAAATCCCACGCTCCTGTTCCATAGCCATCCAGTCAGAGCTGGCTTTTTTCCCGGTTTTTCTTCCCCGCACCATGCCGGCGGTTCGAATCATGCCCGAGTACAGGAGCAGTTTCTCAGTGAGGGTAGTCTTTCCGGCGTCCGGATGACTGATGATCGCAAAGGTGCGCCTCCGCTGTGTCTCATTGCGGACTGAGGATGTTGCCTGCGTATCTGCAGAACGTTCTTTCTTATTCGACGGTACTTGCGAACTCATATGAGGACTACTATCGGCTAATATTCGCGTATCGAATGCGCTTCGGTGTCTCGGCATCTTTTCCAAGGCGCTTCTTTCGATCTTCCTCGTATTCGGAGTAGTTGCCGTCAAACCACATCACCTGGCTGTCGCCTTCAAAGGCAAGAATATGCGTGGCAATTCTATCGAGAAACCAACGGTCGTGGCTGATTACCACCGCACAGCCGGCGAAATTCTCGAGACCGTCTTCCAGAGCGCGGAGGGTGTTGACGTCAAGATCGTTAGTGGGCTCATCGAGCAGTATGACGTTCGCTTCGGACTTAAAGAGCAAGGCCATCTGCACGCGGTTTCGCTCTCCCCCCGACAACTCTGATACGAGTTTTTGTTGGTCGGAGCCTCCAAAATTAAAGCGCGCAACATACGCTCGAGACTGCACTTCCTGTTTCCCGAGTTGAATAACATCGCTTCCGCCGGAGATTACCTCCCACACCGTCTTGCCCGGGTCCAGGGCATCACGAGACTGTTCCATATACCCCAGGCTGACGGTTTCACCGACTTTGAATGTACCGCTGTCCGGCGTTTCCTGGCCGGTGATCATGCGAAACAACGTAGTCTTTCCGGCCCCGTTCGGTCCTACGATGCCGACAATGCCGCCAGGAGGAAGGTTGAAGGAGAGATCTTCGTACAGCAACTTATCATCGAAGGATTTTGATATTCCCTGTGCTTCAATGACAATGTCTCCGAGGCGTGGTCCCGGAGGGATAAATATCTGCACGTCCTTTGAAACCTTGTCATTCTCTTTTGCCAGAAGTTCTTCGTAGGAATTGATTCGTGCTTTGTTTTTAGTTCTACGGGCTTTGGGGGACATGCGAATCCACTCAAGCTCGCGAGCCAGTGTCTTCTGTCTCTTGTCTTCGGTTTTTTCTTCCTGCTCCAGGCGCTTGGATTTCTGCTCAAGCCATGACGAGTAGTTGCCTTTCCACGGAATACCATGGCCTCGGTCGAGCTCGAGAATCCAGCCCGCGACGTTATCGAGAAAGTAGCGGTCGTGTGTCACCGCTATAACGGTTCCTTTATACTCCTGAAGATGGTGCTCCAGCCACTGAATGGATTCAGCGTCAAGATGGTTGGTTGGCTCATCGAGCAGCAGGATATCAGGCTCTTGGATCAACAGTCTGCAGAGGGCCACTCGTCGGCGCTCTCCTCCGGAAAGCACGGCGGTTTTTTGATCGGCGGGCGGGCAGCGCAGGGCTTCCATTGCGAAGTTGAGGCGATCATCGAGTGTCCAGGCGTCAAGGGTTTCAAGCTGCTCCATGAGCTTTGCCTGTTCCTCGGTAACCTTTTCCATTTCGGCATCGCTGAGATCTTCGCCGAATTTAAGATTGATTTCTTCGAAGCGTTTGAGAAGATCCACAGTTTCACTCACGGCCTCCTGCACGACTTCCTTTACCGTCTTCTCCGGATCAAGCTCTGGCTCCTGCTCAAGAAAACCAACAGAATAGCCCGCCGAAAGGTGTGCCTCTCCGTTAAAGTCTTTATCAACTCCGGCCATTATCTTTAGCAGACTACTTTTCCCCGCTCCGTTCAGTCCGAGCACGCCAATTTTTGCGCCGTAGAAGTATGACAGTGAGATGTCTTTGATAATTGTCCGTTTGGGCGGGACAAC
>JAUIMJ010000374.1 GCA_030433295.1 bacterium
CGGACCGGGCAGGAACTGACACAGCGCCAGCAATTGGGCGAAGTCGCTCTCCCCTAGCCATCTGCGCTTTTCTACCAATTCGCGCCGGAAATAGCCGAGGTGCGCGATAGGACCTCCGAAGGACGTTAGACCCAGCCTAAGAAATACGAAGAACACCTCAAAAGCTGAACTCTTTTCCTGTTCAACCGCGGTGCATATTTCTTCTTCGCTGTTCATACGTTACCAGGGTACCCTTCAGACATTTTGCCGAGTCTCAGACATCCGTATGCTATACTAGGAAAGAATTTGGGAAGCGTATAGAAACTTTGTTCAGGAACTATGAGAGCTCTTTTAGTCGACTACCTCCACGGTTCAAAAACCCGTGCCGGCAGCGGACTTGGCAGCACCTTTTACAAGCTCGATGCTGCCGCTGAGGCAAAAACACAAGGATGGGAACTGGACTATCTGACAAAGTCCGGCAATCGTGAGCTCGTGCGTTCCGCCGGAGTATTTCGAGAAATTCATACCGCTGTGCCGGATAATTTAGCCGCATACGAAAAGATCATCTCTCTTGGCGTTGATACAGCAAACGCTGACATAGACATGACAGAGTTTAATGAGGAAGACTTCCGAAAATACCGACGGGAACCCCATCCTCAGTTCTGGCGAATGTTTCTCGCCGCACAACTTGGCTATGAAGTCGCTGCTGCGACCCCGCTTCAGAGTATCCCCATACTGCATGAGCCCGGGTTGGCTCTCCCGGAATTTTTCTCCTCCGCCGCTAAAGACACACGCTGGCTGGCGATCTCGGTAAATGTAGTCTCGCCCTTGAAGTACTACGACTCCTGGGAAGCAGTTGCCGAAGGCATCAGAAGCAGAGACCCCTCAATTCACATTGTCTATGTAGGCTCCCGGGAGATGGATTTGAAAAACCAGAAGGGCATCTACAACCTCAGTGGCAAAACAAATCTCGCTGAACTCATACGTCTCATCGCTGCCTGCGACGCTACGCTGGGAGCAGACGGCCTGCCGAGTCACCTCGCCATGCGCCTGAACATACCGTCGCTGATCCTTTTCTCGATGATATCTCCCGAAGACGTGCTGCCGGAAGAGTATGCGCAGAATGAAGAAATCCGTACCCTGCTAAAAAGAGGGTGCCCACATCAGTATTGCTATTCGAAAATTGAAAACTACAGAACGGATGGATGTTTGCTGGATCCAGAGCTGGGGAAAGGGGAAATGGTGGATTGCATGCAATTTCCGGTGGGGGAAATAGTTGAGCAAACGATTGCATTGCTGGACAAAAAACCTTGATGTAAATATCTCTTTCTTCCGGCTCCATTCGGGAGCCTAATTTTGAACTGGCCCAATAGAACTGTCCCATTGGATGTACCATTGGAACTGACCCAACTACCAATGCAAGTGCGGAACTGCGTCCGCACTTGCACTAGGCCAAGAAGCACTACTTGTGGCAGCCCTTCTTTTTGAAGTCTTTCTTATCACAGGCCTTCTTACTGCACTTCTTGCAATCTTTCTTTTTACAACCTTTCTCTTTGCAGTCCGGGTCAGAGCATTCGGACATTCCATCCTTTTTTCCCTTGCACTCAGCCGAGCAGTTTTCCTTTGAGCATGTATGGGATTTTGTGCAAGATCCCTCTCCCTTTTCTGCACCCTCCATCGACTTTTTACATGAGCCATCACATTCCGCGCCTTTTGCGCACTTCTTTGAGCAATCCTTTTTCTTGGAGCAGGATGCTTTATCGCAGCTCTTCTTCGAGCAGCTGCTCATAGACTCGGACGGTCCTTTATCAGCTTTCGGGCTACATGCCACAAAGGATCCGAGGAAAAGGACCGCAGAAATGATAAATACGAAATTAAAACGTCTGATTGCTGTAGTCATGGGTATGCTTCACCTGCTTAGAGTAATAGTGTGTAAAACAACGTATAGCGCCATCTGCGCATCTACTTCATAGCACCAAAGCTCCTTCGACAAAAAACAAAACTCATATCCCCTCTTTCCTTGACTGAAAAACTTGCTAGAGTAACTGCGCGACTAAGGAGAAGGAATACCGATGGATATCGTAAAGGAATTTTTGGCAAAGGATGGGAGCGCACTGGCCTCTTCCATGGCAGGAAACTTCAATCTTGATTCGGAGCGTCTGAGCAGAATATTCGCAGAATTATTGCCGGAGTTAAACAAGGGCATACAGTCAAAACTTGCTTCCGGGCCAGCGGGCTTTACGGGCCTCATTCGAGGCATAGATCTGACTCTGCTGGGCAAGGCATTTTCGAGTGATTTGCCACTGGCCGAAGAAGAGTCCCGAAGACTCGGAGACTCTTTGCTGAACAACATTTTCGATGGCAGTGGTGCGCGCAATGACTTGATTGCCAAACTCTCTGAAAGCAGTGGCGTAGCAAAGGAAACGCTTGAACAGGTGGTACCCCGGCTTACTGCTTCTTTTATGAGCTTCTTTTCGCGAGCTTCAGGCACTGCGGCGAGCCAGATCGTTTCGTCCTAGATGCCTCGTAGTTTCGTCCTGCAGGGGCTCAGGCCAGTAGCAGCCAGGCTCCCCGCAAAGAGGTGTGGCTTGGAAAGCGATTTAGATTTTATTGTTCATAGGCAATTTTTACAACAGACACATCAGACATAGGAAACACCATGAGTGACAACCAGCACGACCTCGCCCACGAATTCCCCGAGCACAAAGAGAAAATCCATGATCTAAAGGTTTCCGATAACCACTTCCGGAAGCTGTTTGACGAGTATCACGACCTCAACAAGCGCATTCATCGATCTGAACAGCGAATCGATCTTCTCAGCAACGAAGAAGAAGAGAGCCTCAAAGTAGAGCGCGTCCGCATCAAGGACGAACTTTTTTCGATGCTCGAGAAGTAGCACTCCGGCATGCGTCCGCCTCAGCGTGAGCTGAGGTCAAAAACGCGCGAAGCTTTAAAACGCTGGCGGACCACTTCCGTTTCCCATCGAGAAAGAGCATCGACGAACAGGTGGAGTATTACCAGGTAAGACCAAAACAATCCCCAGGGAATGAAAAGCCCTATGGAGATTGCAAAAGCACTCACTAGCAGGGACACGAACCAGGCTTCGAGGTATGCTCGTGGTTGTTCCAACACAAATGCCCAGGCGGATCGAGCCTTAAATCCTGCGAGGAATCTGCCGTGCAGCCCTACGTGCACAAAGGAAGCGGGAAGTATGAACACAGCGCCAAAAAATAAGAGCAGTAAGAGTCCTGCCTCGGTGAGCGAGAACGTCATCCACGAATACTTCCACCAGTAATACCAGGGCAAACTTGGCAGGAAGACCGGCGGGGAAAGCGCTACCAATGCCATGAATACGAGAATCTCAGAACTATGCTCTACCGCACTGGCATAGGATTCAAGCCCAAGGGTCCAATACATCAGGAAGAAGGGAGAGAAGTGGCTGAGTATGATAGCTGATGCTTTCACTCCCCTCATAAATATCAGGGTTAGATTGCCCCGCCATGGTGGGAGAATCGGCTCCGTCCCCTCAAGCATCCGCATCCCAACAAGACTTCGATACCCCAGCGCCATGATCCAACCAAAGGGCGGAAAGGGGAAGAAGAGCAAGCCACCGATAAACAGCTTCTTCTTCCAC
>JAUIMJ010000375.1 GCA_030433295.1 bacterium
GCTACCGAGAAGACACTGCCCTCGCCGTCAACGGGCCCGAAGGTATCCGAGGTATCAGCAAGCGCAGGATTCTCACCATAGTGCGGCAGAGTCGGCATCCTGTCCTTCAACGCTTCGAGGATTGGCTCAATTGAAACCCTTTTGCGATGTGGACGACTCTGCGGCGTGTAGTGGGCGAAGATACCACCATCGGCGTGCAAGAGATAAAACTCAAGTTTTGGATTTGAAACAGAGAAAGGATAGACGATATCGAGAAACTCTTTAGCAGTTACAGGCTTAAGGAGGGCAGGCTGAATGCTGTTTGCGACATTTGCCGCAAGGTCCCACTCCAGACTCTGGTTTATCTCCGAGACGACTGAACGAAAGGCTGCAATGCTAAGGCGCACATCGAGGGAGAGAAGGATCAGCAGTCCGGCAAACAGACTGGCTGTCAGTTTGAAGTAGAGGCTATGGTAGAATTTGCTCTGCGGCCGAGGCACGATAGCTATTCGCTCCTTAGGATACAACGAGGTTGGGGACTAAGCGGCTTCTCAATAGCAAGACAGTCGGCATACAGGGGAACGGCTGTGCCTGCGGCGGGATCCCCGCTTTCACCTTTGTATACTATCTGCCGAAACGTAAAACCCCCGCAATACTTAGATTCTTTTCCGACCAGAACGGAACCCCAGGGAAGTCCGACACAGGTGACCGGCGCCCACCTTCCCCGCGAGTATCTACCGAGCCCATACCGCAGTGCCGGAGGTATTCTACTTCTCGAGGTCGCCTCCTCAAAAGCGTTTCTGTATGAGGACTCATAGCCGGTTCTGATTCCCGTACTACTCGCTCCCAAGCGATACCGCTCGCCATTTAGTTTCGTGCAGCGAAGATATTGCAGCCTTCCGTTTGACCAGTATCGCTCTGAATTCCTGTCCGCAGCTTCAACGGAGTCATCGTCTCGCACTATCTCCTGCTTCGCCCCGGTCGCCACGAAACCCTCGGGGCAGCGTTCAAGCGCGAACTCCTGTTCATTCGAAAGAATCCCTTCCGGTAAGGGACAGCATGTTGCGTGTACTTCAATATTCTTTGGCGAGCGTTGAGGCCCTCCCGGGGGGATCACGGAAAAGATTGCCTGCCCTTCCGGACAGAAGCCCTCCATGCGAGATGGTTTAGATGTTCCCAGTGGTGACCAGTTCAGGCCATCAGGGTCGGGGTGGTATCCCGAACAGACCAGGGGATCAGGCCAGGCAGTTTCGGTGGATGACAGAAGCAACAGACACAACAGTAAAACACCGGCTTTTGGTCGGCAGAAACGGCGTACTACGAAAAAAAGTATGTCTGCTTTCTCACCGGAAACACTCATTTTTCCCTCTATGTAGCACTTGCTGCACATTTAATACGTTCCGGTAACACTCCTGTAACGCTCCTGAAAACTCGGCTGGCATAAACAATACATACGAACGAGGCGGGCTCGCAATCAAATCGAGATATGCCCGATTACTTTGAGTTGGAACGTAAAGGATTATAAGGGATTCATCAGAATGAAAACGTATTTTAGAACGAGATTAGCATCTTTCAAAAAAACAGACAGCGGTGCATCGGAAGCCTCAGGACAGCTATTAATTGAATCGGAGAAAACATGGCTCACTCGGGTAGCTGCCTCCGTTGCGACACCGGCATTATTGCTCTCCATAGCAGTGGCGACACTTCCGGGAACAGCCTCAGCGACCACCTTCGTCTATGAGGCAAACAACCCAAGACAGGCTTCGGACGATTATCCCGGACATTACAACACCTATCCCGGGTATCTGGAGTACGTAAACTTCCAATATAACGACGTAACTTCTATATTTTCGATGATAGCGACATTTAGGAATGACTTCGCCCCAACCGAAGGATTTCGTTTGACGCTCAATGACGGCTCAGCGATGCCGGGAGTAAACGAAGAAGCCGCAATGCTTTTCGTGCACGAAGATCAGGACAACCCCGGAACGCTTGCGGGCTCCATCTATCACCATTCTCCGGTAACCTTCAGAGAGTTTCGCGATCGGGAGCTACTGGCGAGTAAGGCAGAGTTTGAGGCTATTTCCACATCATCAATAAGCCGAAAAGACGGAAAGGTCACTTTCGAACTGAGTGTCGATACCAGCAGCGTGCAGGACAACTTTGACGGCTCTGTACTACAGTTCGACGATACCATAGGTATCTGGATGCCATGGTTTACCAACATCATTCCGTCCTACGATGCCAACGGAAGATTGTCGACCTTTTATGCCCCCGGAACCACCCATGCGCTTGGATCCGGAACGCGCTATTCAATGCTCGACTCGCGCAGCGCACTTCGAACGACCTCATTTGAGCCACCGACGAATACGGAAGTCCCTGAGCCAACTTCTATGGCGTTGATGCTTACCGGACTGGCCGCTATCAGAGCCAGGAAGCGTCGGAATTCTTAGTTTCCAGACCCTGGTAGCCCGGCGAATCTCGCCCTTTTAATCCCTCTTGTCCAAAGTCGATAGTCGGGCTACCAGTTTTTTCTTTCTCTCCACACCACCTCCCGACAGTCACGATATTTCCCTCGGCAATTAGCTCCTGGAAAAAAAGCAGTTCGCGAATCAATAGTGTGTTACTATTTACAAAGCGTTTTTTTCTGATGTGCGGCGATAAACGCACCGCATCTGGCAGACAAGACAGAGTACAAGTCTGCCGACATAGAACCCGGACAAGAAAACCAGGATAAGAAAACAGTCTGCGAGAACAGAACACAAGAAAATGAGAAGGCTGTTTGAATCATGGCGCTCCTGGCCGAATCACACGATAAGCAATCGAAACAAGATTATTCGCAATGGATAAGCTCTCTCCTCTCCGCAAGAAACCGTTCCGTAATGAACAGAAAGTGAAAAAACGGGCGCTATCTGACATCTCAGGTGATGAGCGTGGAGTGGTGCTCGTTATCACGGTCATTCTCATCGTCGGGCTGATCACCGTAGTTGCCTTTACGCTCCTTCGCAGCCGCTCGAATGTCATTTTGTCTGAGACCCAGGCCAGCGCCGATGCGGCAGCTCATGCGGGTGTCCTTTCTCTATGTTCGTCTCGAGAATGCTATGACAGGGCCCGTGCGGTGGCGCTTGAGATGGTCAATCAACATACGATCCACGGAACGGTGGGGCAGGAGACCAAAACCAATTTCACTGAAGCAGACGCTAATGGCGTCGTCTGGGAGAACGATTTATTTAGGGTAATGATTCAACGCGGACGCTGGCTGCCGAATGGTTTGCCCGTTGGTACCCCTGCTCGTTTTGAGCCTTTTGAGAGCGATGAGCCCGGCTTCGACTGGCAGGCCGCTAACCCTGGAATACCTGCCTACACCATTGCCAATGCCGTTCGCGTCTCCATCGAACGAAGAAACCTCAAGGACTCGATTTTTGGCGATGACACCAGTGCCCTGCTCAGCGACGCCATAGCAGCCAGAAACCCCGGACAATCCGTAGAGGTCGCACCCTTTGCAATTCCTCTCTGTAGCCTGCTGGACGAGGAAGGGGAGTTTCATCCGCGGCGAAACTGCACCTTTGATAGATTTTTTGCTCGTTCAGATCGCTATTGTTCGGATCCTAATGATGATGACGATTGTCG
>JAUIMJ010000052.1 GCA_030433295.1 bacterium
ACTTCATGCTTCGGACACCGGGCGCGCTACAGTTATCAACGTAATAGTCGGCAATCCGAACGGTTTTCTTAAGGTGAGTCGTTAAAATTGGCGTGCTAAAATTAAGTGAAAACAGTGACTTATTGGGGTTTCGGTGGGTTAAGCCAGCAGTTTTGCCCGGGGGACGGTACCGTGGGGTTTGCCGATTTGCTGCTAGGGGAGAATGCGTTGGCTGTGGACTCGAAACCGTATAGAGTTAGGAGAGTACGTCTCGCGTAGTATTTGTTATTGTTTACTCGTGCAGATATCTTCATGGGGGATAGACTAAGGGTCTCATATGCAGTGGAAGCCGCGGCCAGTATACCAGTCACTGCCGGAAATCTATGTCGTGGTAAGCTTTCTCTTGTTCCTCGCCTGGGTAGCAGCCTTGTTACTACCACTTCCCGATGATCTGAATCCGGAAGGAGTGCTGCGCATTTTATTAAATGCCTTCATGAGTATTGTGGCATTGGGTTGGGGGGTACTAGGCTTATTGTTGGCGAGACGTCGCTTGCCGACCCTCGATTTGGGTCTTGTTCTCTGCTCGAACCCTTTGTTCATGCTCATTGTCTGGATGTCGCAGCCTGAATATAGAATAGTTTCGCTGCTGCTGTTTACCTGTTTCTTTTTGATGTGTTTCCTGCGATTGGTCTGGCGAGTGTTTTTCAGTGTCACTGCTTAGCAGAGTGAGCCTGCTGAATTTTTGCGAGATCCTCGTTCTATTTTTTCCTTCGTTGATTTGCGACCCTAGCTCTCTCTTACGGGATTTCGTAGGTGGGGGACCTTCGGTGCCCTGAGAGCGCGTGATATCTACCCATTGTCTCGACTCATGCGCGCTTGCAGAAGCTCTTCAGTCTGCTGTCTCTGGGGAAGAAATGGCACCTCTCTTGAGAAACTTAGAGGATCCTTGCCCGTCCTGTCAGGGATACTGGTATCTGCGCCGTATTTGATGAGCAGGTCAAGTATCTCGTATCGCTGAGACGCGATTGCCCGGTAGAGCGCGGGCTGTCCGCTCAGGTCCTGTATGTTTGGATCTGCGTTTCCATACTTTAGCAGATTTTGAATAACCTTTAGTTTGCGAAATTCTATGGCGCGAATCAGTGGTGGTTCTACACTGAATGAGTGTGCATTGGGCTTCGCTCCTGCCCGCAGGAGTTTCTCCACCAGCTGAGCGTTGTTTCGTGGAGCCTCTATCGCGTAGTCCAGTGCGCGTTTGCCATAGACGTCGACGAGATTTGGGTCGGCCTTTTCCAGGATGAACTCCCGTACTTCGTCAACCTGGCCATTTCGCAGGTAGAAGTATAGGGGAGGCATGCCGTGCTTCTTATCGACGAAATTAGGCGAATAGCCCGCATGGAGGAGAGGTCGGAAAAAGAGTCGAGGAGAAAGGTCCGGGTGAGTGGCACGACGACTTCTTCGAAGATGTTTAGAAGGACCGAAAAAGCTCTGCGGATACTGAAGCTCAAGCGGTGTGTTAACCAGGATTCGTGCGCTGTCAAGGCGCATATCCAGTCGCTTCTCTAACCAGAGTACTCCTGTTGCGTATCGCCATCGCATAGAAGAGTTGAAGTGGGGCGGGGAAGGGAGTGCCAGTACAAAGAAGAAAACACCGGTCCATTTGGCTATTCGGCCAAGATTTTTTCGACACCAGATATTTAGCTGCTTGCGCCAGCTAAAGACGGCGGTGCCCGTTCTGGTGTCCCCCAGGTCTCTGTTGATAAAGGTGCTGGCCGGTCTGTCCGAGTGAGTGTCGAGAATTGCAAACACCTCGATCATGGAATCGGGACGTTGTATTCGCTTTTTCTTTGAGCAGTTTTGAATGAGTTCGTTTAACCAGGCAGGTGCCGTGTCTTCTGACAGGCAGGGGATGTCTTCTTTCAGGTGTGCCTCAGCAATAGCGAGAAGGGTGTCAGCGACGAAGGGGCGCTTTCCGGTGATCAGCTCCCATGCGAGAATGCCGAAGGAGTATATATCGCAGCGGCGATCGAGAATATCCGCATCCAGTTGTTCGGGAGACATGTAGCTTGGGGTTCCGAGAATGGTCCCGGCCCCCGTTACCCGGCTGTCGGGAAGAAAGGTCTGCGCCAGGCCGAAATCAAGCAACTGGGCATTCCCATCGGGCGTGATGATGATGTTCTCAGGCTTGAGATCCCGATGAATGACCCCCCGCTCATGGGCATAGTGAAGTGCAGACGCCACGTCGCGAAGAATGCCTATCGCAATTGAGACGGGGAGACCATCTGGATTCTTCTCAAGAAGGGAACGTAGTGAAACACCGTCACAATACTCCATTTTTAGGTAGTAGAAGGAGTTCTTGTGCCGCCCCATTCCGAAGGTCTGGACGATGTTCGGATGAGAAAGACTCATGGTGATGCGGGTTTCCGTGCGAAATCTCGACAGAGATGAATGGCTGCTCACCAGGTGAGGGAGCAAGAGCTTAAGGGCAAGACGGCGTTCCCCGAGTGTGGTGTCCTCAACGAGAACCACGGCTCCGGTTGCTCCTTCTCCGAGCACGCGCAGGGGGCGGTATCGACCGTCGATCAGGGTTTCTGTTTCAAAATCAAATTGGCAGAGTTCCAGGGACATCAGGATAGCTCGTCTGCTCTGCGGTGCAGTATGGCATGGTCCATAGCATTGCGCCCCTGGTCGTCTCGAGCCCTCGGGGAGGCGCCCCAGCTCAAAAGAAGCTCCACAAGGTGCTTGTTTTTTGCGGTTGGCTTACCGGACAGCGCTACCATGAGCGGGGTGCGTCCTGTCTCGTCGCGCAAATCAATGTCGTAGCCCTGCTCTATGAGGTGTTTGGCTATGTCTTCATGTTCCAGGATAACCGCAAGGTGAAGCGCCGTGTAGCCTCTGGGGCCGCGGGCGGTGGGTGGAAGTTTTGGTGAAATGTTTTCGGGGTTTGTAAGTATTCTGACAATGCCGATATCACCAGCGCTGATTGCTACGTGTAGTGGGTAATTTCCGTCCCGGTCTGCAATTCTCTGGTCGGCCCCGTGTACGAGTGATCCGAGAAGTTTGTTATAGAAGGCGTCGGGTGTTTCCAGGAAGATGCTGTGTTCGTTTGTGTGTTCCCTATAGCCTTTCTCAATTTCCCATAGTCGTTGGAGTCGCACCGTCCCACGTAGAAGATAGGAGATTGACATGGCGTCACCGAGCTGCACGGCCCGCATCAGGGGGGTCTCTCCCTTGTTGTTTCTTTGATTCAGGAGATTGTTAAGCTTTGCGTGTTCGAGTATTGGTGCACTCTTTGCGGTGAGATCGCCCATCAGTTTATGCATGACGGTGTCATTCGTGCCGTCAGGAATGCGCTCCATAAGGTTGATTCCACTCTCAAGAAATATTCTGACGTCTCCGTTGCCGCCCCATCTAACCTCGCTGCTTGCCAGACGAAGAAGTTCGTTTATGTCGCTGAAATCGGAACTGCTGTAGAACATGTATTTATGCAGATGGGCTGTCGGCAGACCCGTATGGCGTTCGATTTGTACCAGGCTTTCGGCGACCCTGCGGCGAACCGATGGTTCTGAGAAGACGAAGTACAGAATGAGCAACATGACTGCCATGAGCCAGAACTGTACGCTTCGCGCTTCTTTGCCGGTGGTGATTCTGGAATCCTGGCGTTTTTGAGATACGATGGTTTTGAGTCTGAGGTTATTTGACTTAGGATCTGCCCCCAGCCCGGTGAGTAGCTTCAGCAAAGCGCTTGCGTCCTCAGGACGTTTATCCGGAGATTTTTCGCAGCAGCGCTCAATAATCGAGATTAGCGGCTCGGAGATACCTTGGGCTTCCAGCGTATGTCGGGGAAATTCGGCTTTCTCATGGAGTTTTGCGAGTTCGTAGTACGATTTTGAATCAAAGGGAATGTCTCCGGTCAGGAGTTCGAAAGCGAGAATTCCAAAAGCGTACACATCCGCACGAGGGTCAGCCACGGACTTGCTAAACTGCTCCGGTGCAAGGTACGCAGGAGAGCCTATCATTTCGCCGGTGCGGGTGAGCCCATGATCCGTCTCTATACTAAAGGCCAGACCAAAATCTGAAATTTTTGCGAGACCGCTGCTTTCCACGATGATGTTATGCGGCTTGAGATCTCTGTGGATTACGTTTTTCTGATGAGCGCAAGCCAGTCCCTCCGCTATTTGCAGGAGCAAATAAAGCGCGTCTTTTTCCGGGAGACTACGGGAGGCGTAGCTGGCAGCTACCTCGCTGAGGTTGCAGCCGGAGACATATTCCAAAGTGATAAAGTAAATCCCATCGGCACTGGCAAAGTCATAGACTCTGGCGATGTTAGGATGCGCAAGCTGTCGGGAAATGAAAACTTCGTTCTGGAATCGCTGCAGTGTGGCAGTGTCCTCTCTCAGGAAATTGTGGAGAAACTTGATAGCAACCGTCTGGTCATCTAGTTCTCTATCCTTTACCTCGTAAATTTCTCCAACACTGCCATAGCCGATGCATCGAATGATCTCGTAGCGATCGCAGAACAGCCTTCCTTTCTGAAACCGCTGCACGCTTTTTGAATCATTCGATTTCATTGGACTAAGACTTCTGGTGGAATTAAATTTTACCAGTATATACTGCTCCCGTTTTAGGATGAGCCTTTACTTAAAACCTGGGTGGAGCAGTATATTGCCCCGCAGGGAGGACAAATAAACTCATCACAAAAAAGGCGACACGATCTGTGTCTCAATAAAGGCTAATCGTGGACGGATTTCTAAGCGTATTGCCAGACAATTCGACTCGCTAAACGCTCGCCCTTTTTGGGAGCAGCATATTTGTTGCCCACTCCGTTCGGGATACTCATTTTTTTTGTTTCGGCCAAAGGCCGAAGTTAATAATGTGATGAGTATATAGTCGACGTTACGTCGTTTTGACTTGAATTGAGCGGGATACAGAGTGCAACTCAACTTCAGACCATTTTATCAAAGTATTCCGGAGATTTACCTCGTTCTTAGCGTGGTATTTTTGTTGTTTTGGATCGCTGGCTTCGTGGTGCCACTCGTTTCGCCCTACCCGGCGGAGCTGAATCCCGATGGGGTTCTTGCGGTTCTGGTCGTTATGGCAGTCACCGTCTTGATGACTCTCTGGGGAATCTTTGGCCTCCTTCTTTGCTGGCGGCTTCGCATGCCGCTGCTGGAGGTCTCTGTTGTCTTGTGCCCCTGCTGTTCAGTTTTTGGATTAGCCGTCTGGGGAGCCGAGTACCACATGGTCTTTCTTGGGGTGGGGCTTTACTCTTCGATATTTCTTTTCGTCTGGATTGTTTGTGTGATGCGGGTATTCAGACCTGTAGAATGAGTCGAAGAGAGCTGAGCGCTCGGCTTCCTCTCGCGTATTTAGCTATCCGGAGAGTCCTGGGCAACAGGCTCCAATCTCAATAGCTTTCCATTGTCGCTATCGGTGAGCAGGTAGAGCATACCATCGGGACCGAGTCGCAGGTCCCGGATTCTTTCACCGAAGTCCTTTAACAGAATCTCCTGCCCGACTAGTTTTCCGTCTTTGATTTCGAGTCGTTGTATCTGCCGAAATTTCAAGGCTCCAACGAAGAGATGTCCCTTCCACTTTGGAAAGGCCTTCCCTTCGTAAAAGACCATGCCCGAGGGTGCAATTGAGGGAGTCCACTGAAAGACCGGAGGTTCCATACCGGGAGCAGTGGTCCTGGTGGTGAAGATGCTGCCATCGTAGTTGCGACCAAAGCTCAGCACGGGCCAGCCGTAGTTCTTCCCCGGCTGGATGAGATTGAGTTCGTCACCGCCCTTGGGTCCGTGCTCGTGCACCCAGAGACGCGAGCTTCCTGGCTCAAACGCCAGGCCCTGGGGGTTTCTGTGGCCGAAGCTGAATACCTCCGGAGCAAACTTCCCAGAAGTGTCAGACAGGAAGGGGTTTTTTGGGGCCGGGCTTCCGTCATTTTTGCTGATGCGAATTACGCTTCCCAGATGATTGCCAGAATCCTGTGCTGAAGTTCTGTTTCCCCGGTCACCCGTGGTCAGATACAGGTTCTTCCGTGTATCGAAACCCATTCTTCCACCAAAGTGGTGGCTGCTTCGAAGCTTAGGTCGTGCCTTAAAAATAACCCTTGGGAAGAGCAATTCAAAGCCGCTGAGCTTTGCCCGCATAATCTCGGTTCCTGCTGCCCCGGTACGATCCTGTTTCGCATACGAAAGATAAATCTGTTTGTTCTTCGCGTAGTCGGGATCGAGGATGACATCGAAGAGGCCGCCCTGACCATTGGCAAAGACGTCAGGGGTGTTTGCTATCGGCTTTGGCAGGAGTCGGCCATTGCGTATGATTCTTAAGCGACCCTCGCGCTCCGTGACCAGAATGCTTTTTCCATCCGGAAGAAATGCAAGGCTCCAGGGATGAGCAAGACCTTCCGCGATAGTGTTCAGGCGAAAGGAGTGAAGCTTAGACGTGTGCACCTCATCTTTCGGGCTCGCGAGGGAGATAGAAGTCGATAGGAATACAAGGCAGAGTATGGAGGAGACGTAGAGAAAATTCTTTCCTGACATATACAAAATTGGATAAATCGCGCGGCGAAAATGTTCTGTGCTCACGCCCAGGTTGATAACGTTCACTACTATCCTAGTATCACAGTCTGCCCGCTTTACAGACCCTCAGCGTATTTTTCGCGGAATGGCTTATTTACGCGCCTCATACCCTACTAATTCCACATAGGCGTTACCGGAGGTATCCTTTCCGGCAATCTCTCCACGCACCAGACAACGCCCCTCCCAGTAAGAGACGCCCGTGGTTTTCTTTGTCAGCATTTCCTGGCCCGGGATCGTAGGTGTTACCCTGAGGCGTATCTGCTTATCCGGGATGCTCAAAGTCCAGCTCGAGGGGTAGCGGATATTGCTTTGCGGGCTTATCCAGTGATCATGAACTTCAATACTGAAATCATCGAGTGCCAGATTCTCTACTCTGCCCCTTCGGTCGATGATGCTTCCCGATGAGTAGGGACTGACTGCCCGCTCCGGCAGGCGAAGTTGGTAGAGCATTATCTCCTCACCGGATTCGAGCTGTATGGCAAACCAGTCCCAGCCATCGACACCGCGGGCGAGTTTGCTGCTGGTAACCTCGTGGTCCATCCACGCCTCAACCCTGCTGATCGCATGGTTCTCTTTGCCGATTCTGATACTTCCATCACCGACAAGTCGGGTAAACGACGAATAGTATGAGGCATCGTGCTTACCGGGGCCCTTTTTGCTGAAGCCCCCTTTGCCATGCAGGGCAGGGGGTTTGTTTGACTTCATGTCGAAGGAAATAGCGATGTGCTCGTCCTCTGCTCGAATGCTCAGGGTTCCGTCCCGGCCAAGCTGTGCTCGCCAGGAATCGAGATGCACATCAAGGGTATCTTCTGCTGCTGCGGCTTTTGAGAAGGCGTCCCTGCTGATGCGCTCCGCTGAATAGAATTGCTTCTCCTTGTCGTCAGTAATTGCGAAGTGGGCGAGAAAGAGAGACTGCACACCCCAGGCAGACTTATTTTTCCCCTTTGGGTTTACGCCCACGCGAAAGAACGTCAGCTCAAAACCAAATGTTCTTTGGGTTGCTGTTTCTGCATGCCCGGTGAAGTACCACCATTCGGTGGCATAACCAGGATGCGAGCCGTGCGAGCGGGGGAATAGGAATTCGTAGCTTTCTGAGACCTGCGAATACTCATCTGCATAGCATCTTCGGTCGCCAGCGAAGGATACTATCAGCAGCAGAGAGAGAAATATTGAAGGAAATACAGATTTATTCATAGCGCAGCACCTTCGCGTCAATGCCTCTGGCAAAGAGCATACCCGGGATCCGACCGGCTACGTAGGAAAGCAGCAGGGTGGCAAGAATGGTTCCGAGGAGTAGCTTTAGCGGAAGTATAAATGCCATGCTCCAGGCAAAAAAGTAGCGGTTGATAACGAAGACCAGAATCAGGGCGAGTAAAAGTCCAACAAAGATACCGGCAAGCAGGGAGATGCAGCCAAGCACCAGAGATTCACTTCGTATCATGGCAACGATCTGCCTGCGACTGGCTCCTATTGCGCGCATCACTCCGAACTCCCGCGCGCGTTCCAGCAGAAGCATCAGGATGGTGTTGACGATGGTTACGGTGGAGATGAGCAGGGCAATTGCCTGAAGCGCATAGGTTATCTGAAAGGTCTTATCGAAGACTTCGAGAACCTCGCGTCGCAGTGTGGCATTTGCGCGCAGTACCAGGGCGTCATTCGGAAAGTCCCTGCGGATGTTCTCGATGCTTTCTTCTACGAGCTCGGCGGAACTGTTTTTTAGGTAGATGCTGAGCCCCTGCACTCTGCTCTCATTGTAGAGCTCCGCGTATTGCTTCTGTGGAATGTATACTACTCCCTGGTCAGAGGAGTAATCATAAAACACGCCTCCGACTGTCCAGGTTTTACTCCCCTCGGAAAAAGGCAGTTTAAGCGTTGCGCCTCGTTTCAGGCCAAAGCGATTGGCGAATGCTTCCGAGATGAAGGCGGTGTTGTCCGAGGTAAGAATTCGACGCTCTTCCTGTTGCGTGAGAGGCTCGTCCAGAAGAAGACGCTGATGACGAAAGGCGACATCATACTGAATACCAGAGAGGAGAATCGGTCGATTCTTATAGATAAGTTTTCTTGAGGCTATCCAGTCGAGTTCCTCGATATTGTCGGAGGCCGAAGCAACTTCGAGAAGTCTGTCCGGTAGAAATCCTCGCTGTTCCCCGCGGATGGCATATGCTGAGCTGATATAGATATCAGCAGGGGTGATATGCTGGATCCACTGCTGTACGGTCTGCCGAAAGCTTGCGATCATTATCGACAGGCCGAGAAACATGCCAAGTGCTATCATCATCGCAGAGATTGCGACTACGTTGCGCCTGAGCGTCATGGTGATGTGGTCGATAGCAAGGAGTATTTCCGCCGGGTACCTTCTGCCAAGGGTTTTTCGAAGCCAGCTCGTGCCGCTGATGACTACCCGGGGCAGCAGAAGGCAGCTTCCCGCTACGGCGAGCAAGGGGCTGATGAATCCAAGTCGAATATCTATGTTGAGCAGGTGTTGCGAGGTGCTCGCATAGCATGCGAGAAGGGCAATAACGCCGGAGACCGTAAACCAGGGTATCAGCTTGCGATAGCTGCTCTCGTAGTTCTGGTAGCCAAAACTCTCCCGAGGTGTGACTGAGGCAATCTCAAGGCAGGGGAGAAGTCCGCCTAAAAGCGCTACCGCAGGTCCGATGAGCAGGCATTCGAGTATCAAAGAGGCGCTGAGGTTCGTCGAAGAGGCAACAATCGGAGTGTAGAGTGTAGAGATGGTGCCGACGACTGCTTTAACACTTAACTGAGAGACGGCATACCCCAGTCCCAGGCCGAGAACAGAAGAGATAGATCCGAGTGCGAGGCAGGTCAGCAGGGTGATTTGTATGAGCGTTCCTGGTTTTGCACCCAGCGATCGCAGAATGCCAAAATCACGGCGATGCTTGAGGATGATATAGCTCACGGTGTTGTAGATCAGCAGAGCGCCAACAAGAAGAGAAATGCCTGCCAGGAAATGCAGGTTCAGCCTGAAGGCTTCCGTTAGTCGCTCTGCATGCCGGCTCTGTTCGTCGGGCTCTGATAGGTAGTGTGGGACCGTCAGAACTGACCCGAGTTCTTCTCGCAATGCATCCGGGTTTTTAAATTTCTTTGCTGGTGAAGCCGGGCGCAGCAGGAGGGAGTTTAGTTTGCCGTAACTGCCAAAGAGTTCCTGGAATTTTGAAATATCGAGGAAGATGGTATTGCCGGAGACACCGGAGGGAGCCTGAATTGTTCCGATGAGACGTACGGGTGCTTCTCTTGTGTCGTTAAGCAAGAACACTTCGTCGATGCCTTCCAGCGCAGAGGTGCCGATAGCAGATATCGGGTCGCGCAAGAGCTCCGTGATGTTTGTGCGCGATGTGTTCTCTTCGCTTTTCCCGGTTCTTCCTCGTTCACTATCGTCACGGCCGATATCATTTTTGTTGCCACCACTGGAGTTGGTTTCAGAAAAATCCAGACCCTCGTAGTTTCCAAGCATGTCGATTCCGATGACCTGCAGCATTCCCAGATCCCGGCCGTCCTTGGACCGTGCGGAAACAAAACGTTTATCGAAGGGCAGAATAAGGATTTTCTCTGCCAGTTGTTGTAGCTGCGGAATGAGAACTTCAGAAACTTCCTTGGTCGACGAGGAGATGCGAAGACCGTTTTGATTTGTCAGACGGGAAGCGGAGTCAGCAAAGCTGCTCGTCGCCGTCTCGTTTGCAAGGCGGATAGCGACGTAAACGGCTATGCCGAGTATCATTCCGAAAATGGTAAAGCCGACTTTAAGCGCATCGTGCCTGACAAATGAGCTGCCGAGCAAGTACGTAATGCGAAGTGTCTTCACGATACCAGCTGACCTCTATCGAGCGTGTAGGTTACATCTGCGATTTCCGCATGGGCGCGATTGTGGGTCGCCATGATGATACTCATACCCTGATGGTCTATGAGCGAGCGAAACAGTTCCATAATCATCTGGCCGTTCTCCTGATCCAGATTACCCGTCGGCTCATCGGCAAAAATAATCGACGGCTGGTTTACCAGAGCACGGGCGATGGCTACCCTTTGCACTTCCCCTCCGGAGAGTTCATGCGGGTAGCGTGAGCCCTTCTCCTGCAAGCCAACCAGTTCCAGCACCTCATGCGCCACTTTCTGAACGTCTGCCGCAGTTTTGTCAGCCAGGTATTGCGGAATAGCCACATTCTCAAGCACCGAAAGGGTAGGAAGCAGATTAAAAAACTGGAAAATGAAACCGATGCGGCGGAGGCGAAAGTCTGCGGCGGCATCTGCTCCCAGCGTCGACAGTTCAAGACCTTCGATGCAGATGGATCCGGAGTCCGCTACGTCAAGGGTGGCAAGGATATTTAAGAGAGTACTCTTCCCTGAACCACTCGGACCGAGAAGGGCCGTAAGCGTCCCCGCGTGTACCGATAAACTGATATCGCGCAGAACGGTAGAAACCGAGGAGCCTGAGGTGAATGCTTTCTTAAGATTTTTGCAAACAAGTATTTCACTGCTCATATCAGCTTGTGGTGTCCTTACTCCGGGGTGAACAGTTCGAGCAGTGTTTTGTGCCGGTAGCGAAAAATAGCTTCGATATCTCTCTGAACAAACAAGCTATTCGTTATGAAGCCGCCCAGTGGCTGATATCGCACAAAATCCTTAATTCTGGTTCCTCCATCAGTTTCTTCGAAGGAGTGCTCATGTATCCAGTATCTATAAGGACCACGAAGTTGCTCATCGCGAAAGAAGAATGGAGGTGACCAGCCGGTAATCCGAGTTCTCCAAAAAATAGGGAGTCCGTGAACTTTCAATCGGTATTCAATAATGCTCCCGTCCTCGAGACCCCTGGTGGGAGCGCTCTGAATGTTGAAGTTGAGAAAGTCGGGCGTCAGGCGCTCGAGGTTTCTCGCTTCAGAAAAGAAGGCGAAGACTTCCTCTATTGGTCGGGCAACTTCCAGAGTGGAGCTTAGTTCGTATTCTCCATGGTATCTTCGAACGGTGATTTCCATCAGCAATCTGCACAATGATATCTGATTAATCTACAGTGCAAACCTGTAGATCCAGGCAGCAAGTAAGGGACGGGACTTTTCGCACAGCCTTACAGGCAGAGTGCCGGAAAATCCCGGTACATACCGCAGCAGCCACGTAAATCTCATGTAAACTTCTCCTGAATCTGTGAATCTCTGTTGAGCCGGGGGAGTCTGGGATCATAAGCTGTGACAAATTAATCTGCATCCGGGGGTGCAAGCTGCAGGGGCCATCAATGAAAGCATACCGTAACTTCTCATTCCGATTCGTATTTTTCGGGATCGTTTTTCTCCTGTCCGCAGCGCTGCTTCCTGGCTGTGGCGGCTCCGGGGAGCCGAAGACCAAAGGGGAGGCAGGGCCAGGGGAGGAACAACTCTCCTCAGCAGAGGTTCCACAGCCGGGGCGTGCAGCCGAAGAGCACCCTCAGAAAATCATGGTGTTTGTTTCTTCCGAGACCCCCTGCCAGACCGCGCATCTCCCCGGATTGGGCACGCGACCCTTTCGGATTAGTTTTATTGGTCCGGAGCTGCCGAACACACCCGGTACCACTGTTCGCGGTGGCCTTAGTGTCTCGCCATCGATAGCGGGAGAGTGGAGGTGGACCGGGTCAAATGAACTGGAGTTCACACCAAAAACTCCCTGGGTTGAACAGAAATATCAGGTCTGGTTTCACGGAGACTTTCTCAAGGCTCCGTTTGTTCCGTCAAAGAACAAGATTCGCTTTACGCCTCGCGGCTCATGCATCGATACCAGGTCTATCCATCTTCCCTACCGTATCACGGTTCCAAAACTTCCGACGCGAAAGACTAAGAGTCTTCCGTCTCAGTTGATGATTAGTTTCGATCGAGCTGTTGCGCCGCAGAACTTGATTCAGAAGAACCTCGAAGGCGAGGTGACATTACAACCGGCATTGGCCGGGGCATGGCGTTGGATTTCTGACCGGGTTTTGGTGTTTGCACCTGAATCGGCCTGGGAAGCCGGGAAAGACTACGCAGTTACCATGCAACCGAAGGCCTTTGCCCGAGATGCGATCATCCCAGGCTATGAGTATCGTTTCAGCACCCCGCAGACTGACGCGGAGCGCATTCGATCGAGCTTTTCGCTTGCATCGCTTGGGTCACTGGACCTCCTTAGCGATCCGGAGCCTTCGAAGCTGCGGCTCAGGTTTCCGGAAGCGATTGCCCCTAGTGAGCTGATTAAGAAAAATCTGGAGAAGGGAATTACCCTGAACCCGAGTATCGAGGGCGCTTGGTCCTGGGAGGATGAGCGCAACCTGCTTTTTACGCCGGCAGAGCATTGGCCACTGGGGAAGAAGTATTCCCTGCAGTTTGATTCTACGGTGTTCGGGGATGAGGTTTCGAACAAGGAGTACAAGAGTTCCTTCGTCACCCCGACCCTTGGTTTTACCCTGCGTAGTTCCGAGCTTTACGTAAATCCGAAAGCCCCTAAGGAGAAACGCGTCATAGCCACGGTCTACGCCAGTCATCCTTTTGATAAAGCTGCTTTTGAAAAGCATCTTAGTTTTCGCCTGGAGCCGCGCAGTAAGAAGCGGTTCTCGGACGGAACATCTTCTAAGAATTTTGAATTCAAGGTTCGATACAATGAAGAAAAGAGGCTAGCGTATTTGCAGTCTGACCTTCTGCCGATCCCCGAAGACGATGCACAGATGAGGATTGTGTTGCGCAAGGGAGTGACGTCTTCACTGGGTGTTTCCGGTTCAGGCGGTTCTGCTCAGGGGCTGGTATATGTCCCGGGGAAGAACAACTATTTCAGAATTGAAACGCTTAACGTGGCCCAGGTGCCGGGTAAAAATAATGCGATTGATCAGGTTCTGGTGCTTGGTGCCTCCGCGCGAGTTGTTCCCGAGGAGGCGGCAAAGAAAGTCTCCGCGCGGCTTCTTCCGGAATTCCACCCGAATCAGACAAAGCGAGAGAAGAAGAAGCCGTACCGTTGGGATAATCTGGCTGAGATAGACGCCGGAATCATCGAAGCTTCGCCCCCCGTCGAGCTCAAACTTCTTCCGCAGCTTGAGGAGAGCAGTGAGCAGCTCAGTTTCTCCTTCAAGGCAGATGCCGGACGCTCTGTCCTCGTTACTATCGAGGCGGGAGCCGAATCGGTAGACGGATATTCGCTGGCGAGAGAATTCAGGCAGGTGGCGCATATTGGCACGCTTCCTAAAGCGGTGTCACTCATGTCTCAGGGCTCTCTGCTCAGCCTGAGCGGAGAGAAAACTATCAGTCTTATGACGCGTGATGTCGCCGAGGCAAAAATTGAGATTGCCCGTCTGCTGCCGAAGACCATGCATCTTCTCGTTACACAGATGGGAGGAGATTTTCAGCGGCCCTGGTTTTCTTCTTCTCTAAACACTGATGACCTGGGTGAGCGCTTTGTTGAAACCAGAAGCTTCCCCACGGAAAACCCCGGTCAGGCGAATTACTCCGGAATAAATTTCGGTGCGCTGCTGAAAAAGAACGGCACTCCTCCACGAGGACTTTTCCATCTCTCGGTATACGACGCAAAGGCAGGCAATTACTCCAGCCTGTCAGATTCGAGAATCGTTGTTCTGACCGATCTGGGGCTGCTGGTGAAAAACAACTATGACGGCACTCGGGATGTGTTTGTGCAGTCTTTGCGAAGCGGCCGTCCGGTAGCCGGAGTCACTATTCAGGTGCTTGGACGCAATAGTGTCCCTCTGGTCACGAAAACAACATCGTCCCAGGGGCATGTACTAATTCCCGACCTGGGTGATTTTAAGCGAGAAAAGCAACCCGTAGTTTTCACGGCAGAGAAAAACGGGGACTTTGCCTTTCTTCCGTATCAGCGAAGAGATCGGGTGCTAAACACTTCTCGATTTGAGACCGGGGGGCTTCGCAGTCAGTATGATGCGCCGGGGATGCAGGCGTATGTCTTCTCTGACCGGGGGATCTATCGCCCGGGAGATGAAGTTCACTTTGGCCTCGTTGTAAAGTCCGACGACTGGACGCAGGATGTTACCGGGCTGCCCCTCGAGGCGGTTCTACGCGATCCCCGGGGGCGAGAGATTCTCAAGAAGAAAGTCAGGCTCGACAAGACGGGCTTTGAGGAGATCTCCTATACAAGTCAGGATAGCTCCCCTACGGGGACCTACCGGCTGTCGTTGCATGTTAGCCGAGACAAAAAGCGCGGCAGCCTGCTGGGAAGTGCGCCGGTTCGCATAGAAGAATTTCTCCCTGACCGCATGCGCATAAAAACTTCTTTGTTCAAAGATGGCGCTGACCGTGTGGCCCCTCGGGGATGGTATCATCCGCAGCAGTTACAGTTACAGGTCGAGCTGGAAACTCTGTTTGGCACGGCAGCAGCAAAACGTCGAGTTGATGCAGGATTGTCTCTTTCTCCTATCTTTCCGGTGTTTGAAGATTATCCCGGATTTATCTTTGCGGATCCTCTGCGTGCCAAAAATAGTTTTGATGAAAAACTTGAGGTGGCAGAAACCGACGAAAAGGGTCGTGCGCGTATTTCCCTTGGCCTGGAGCGTTTTGAGAAAGCGAGTTACCGCTTGCAGGTTCTTACCCAGGGATTTGAAGCGGGTGGCGGACGCTTCGTATCTGATTCGGTCTCGGCAATGGTGTCACCGCTTGAATACCTTCTCGGGTATCATCCGCATGGTGACCTGCGCTTCCTGAGAAAAGGGGTGGCTCAGGAAATAGAGCTTCGTGCCGTGGATCCGGATCTTCAGCCCATCGCGATAGAAGATTTGCAAGTGCGATTGCTTGAGCTCAAATGGGTGTCGGTGCTCACGAAGCAGGGCAATGGCACCTATGCCTATCAGTCTGTTGCCAAAGAAATTGAGAAAAGCTCCCAGCCCCTCTCTGTTCCCGCAGCCGGAATGCGCTACGCGCTGGCTACAGAGACACCGGGGCGCTATGCCTTGTCGATCGTCGACAAGGAAGGCACCGAGCGCAGCAGGATTAGCTACACGGTTACCGGTGCGGCTGACATGGACTCACGTCTGGAGAGGGATGCCGAGTTGGAAGTGCGGCTCGACAAAAAAGAATATGCGCCGGGGGAAAGCATCGAACTGAGTATCACTGCTCCCTATGTTGGTGCCGGACTTATCACCATTGAAAAGGACCGGGTCTATGCCTACAAATGGTTCGACAGTAAGACGAACTCCTCGGTACAGAAGATTACCGTTCCTGCATCATTGGAGGGTAATGGCTACGTGCATGTGAGCTATGTGCGTGCGCTTGATTCTAATGAGATTTTTGTTTCTCCGCTGAGCTACGGTATTCAGCCTTTTTCAATAGAGCGGGGTCCTCGTCGAAACGATATTGAACTTGGTGTTCCGGACCTTGTTAGGCCCGGTGAGGAACTGCGGGTTTCTTATAGTAGCCGTCGGCGCTCAAAGGCCGTGCTGATGATCGTCGACGAGGGTATCCTTCAGGTCGCCCGCCATAGTACTCCCGACCCGCTGTCCTATTTTTTCCGAAAGCGAGCTCTGGAAGTAGAGACCATGCAGATGCTTGATTTGATTTTGCCTGAATATTCCATCCTGCGCTCCCTGTCTGCTCCCGGCGGTGGGGGAGATGCATTGAGTAAACAACTAAACCCCTTCAAACGGAAGCGAGAGAAGCCGGTGGTATTCTGGTCCGGTATTCTGGAGGCTGGCCCGAAAAAAAGGGAACTCAGCTACCATGTCCCCGATTATTTTAACGGACGTGTTCGGGTGATGGCGGTGGCGGTCGCTGAATCCGCGGTTGGTTCTGCCGAGGCCAGCACAAAGGTTCGCGGAGATTTTGTTTTTCTGCCAAATGTCCCCTCTGCGGTTTCTCCCGGAGATGAGTTTGATGTCAGTGTCGCCGTAACGAACAACGTTGAATCATCGGGCGCGGATGCACGACCCAGCGTCGACCTCATCACCCAGGAAGGGCTTGAGATCCTCAGCTCTCCGGAAAAAGAAGTGAGTATTCCGGAGAAGAAGGAAAAGCTTCTTACCTATCGCCTCAAAGCGAAAGGAGATCTGGGTTCGAAAGAGCTTACCTTTGCGGCCAGTCTTGGTGACGTTTCCTCGAGGCTGAAGTATCATGTGTCTGTTCGTCCCCCGAGTCCGCTGAGGACGACGATTCAGGCAGGTGCTTCTAAGGGTGGGACTACCAGGGTTGACCTACAACGCAGAGCCACCTTTTCTTTCGGGCGCGAGCATTCGGGAAGTGTCTCTCCGTTGCCTCTTGGTTTTGCCCAGGGCCTCATTGGCTTTCTTGATCATTATCCCTATGGCTGTACTGAGCAGCTAATCAGCCGTGCGCTGCCTGGTCTGTTTTTTGAGTCAGCTCCCGCTCTTTCGCATGTCTCTCGGAAGAAGCGAGAGCGATATTTTCAGGTCGCAATGAACACGATTTCTGCTCGACAGAACAATGATGGTTCTGTCAGCACCTGGTACCCGGGGGGCTATGCCAGTGATGAAATCAATACCTATGTCGGGCTGTATCTCCTCGAGGCAAAAGAGCGTGGCTATCCCGTGGCTCTTGGTACCTATAACGACGTGTTTCGCCATCTGAGAACGATCGCCAACAGAACGCCGGAGAGTTTTGCCGACGCGAGAACTTCAGCCTTTGCTGCGTATCTGCTAACGAGAAGTGGTGTGGTGACAAGTTCCTATCTGACGTCCTTGCGCGGTTGGTTTGACCAGTATGAGAGCCGGAGGCGAATTACTTCTCCCGGCATGGAGACCTGGAAAAAAGATATTGCAGGCGGGTTTATTGCGGCGAGTTATGATTTGCTGAGACAGCGCGATGCAGGCGAGAAGCTTTTCAAACACCTGTCATTTATTGAGGCAGTCGTGCCCGATTATCGTTATTTCCACGATTCCTTCACGCACGGTTCCCTGTATCTTTATCTGGCGTCCAGGCACTTTCCGGAACACATCAAAGGTATCGCACCGGACACCCTGCTGACCTATCTGGAGCCCGTTAGCAGAAACGCGTATAGCACGCTGTCCTCTTCCTATGCGTTACTGGCACTTGATGGCTATGTGCGAAGCATTGGCACACGAACTCTTGAGAGTATTGAGGTTGCTGAGGTCGACGCAAAGGGTGCGGAGCGGGAGCCTGTGCTTGAGCGCAAAGCCATGCAGGCGACTTTTTCAATCGCCGAGGAGACCAGGGCAATCGCATTAAAGAGCGCCGGCTATCTTTTTTATCAGTTCTATCAGCAGGGCTATGACAGCACGCCGGTCAGCACCGCGGAGAAGGAAGGGCTTGAGGTATATCGGCAGTTTCTGAATGCCAAAGGTGAGGAGGTAAAGGAAATTCGCCTGGGTGAGAAGCTCACGGTGGTTCTTCGAGCCAGGGCACTTGATGACGAGAATGTGCCTAATGTGGTTCTGGTCGATATGCTTCCCGGTGGATTTGAAGTTGAGATGAAGGCCGATCGATTCTCAAGTGGTCGAGACGGGACCTGGGGTTTTGCTGACGCATCCTCCAGTTACAAGCCGGAGTATGCCGATGTTCGAGAGGATCGCGTGTTGTTGTTTGGCGAGATCCCCAGGAGCAAGACAGTGGAGTTTCGCTACACGCTCACGCCGACTAACACCGGGCAGTTTGTCGTGCCGCCTGTCTACGGAGAGTCCATGTATGATGCCTCAATAACGGCGGTGTATCCCGGAGATACCATCAAGGTCCTGCCTGCCGAGGGCTCCTGATATGAAGCGGCGTTTTCTTACACGCCTGTTGAAGACAGCCGCTTTTACAGGCATAGCTCTGCTGGCTTTAGGGATGCTCGTTCTGGCGCTGAGCCCGAAACCGCTGCTCCTTAACCGCAAGAGCGCTTCGCAGGCTGTCTACAGTGAGGGAAGGGAGTTGCTCCGATTATCTCTTGCGTCAGACGAGAAGTTTCGTCTCTGGGCTCCGCTGCAGGAGATTTCTCCGAGAATGAGGAAGGCGGTGTTGTTTTATGAGGACCGCCATTTTTATGCACATCCGGGCGTAAATCCATTTTCTCTGTTGCGAGCTTTTTTGCACACCTACGTCACCTCTGATCGGCGTGTTGGCGGGTCTACCATCAGCATGCAGCTCGCCAGGCTTCGCTTCGCTATTAACTCCCGAAGTGTCCCCGGAAAGTTGGAGCAGATAGCCCGGGCTCTACAACTCGAGTGGCACTACTCCAAAGACGAAATTCTCGAGGCGTATCTTAACCTTGCTCCCTACGGTGGTAATATCGAGGGAGTAGCAGCGGCGAGCATTATCTATTTTAACACCCCGGCTTCCCGGCTGACGGCCGCACAGGCATTTTCTCTCGCGGTCATTCCGCAGAACCCCACAAAGCGTGGCCTGCACCGAGGGAGCGCTACGGATGTTGCATCGCCACGAACGCTGGCTCTTACCCGGCTTGCAGAGCGTTGGCTGGAAGAGCATCCGGATGACATAGATCTAAAGAGCTCTTACAAACTACCGCTTTCTTCTTTGCGCAGGGCTCAGCTCCCCTGGAAGGCACCGCATTTCGTCGAGAATGTCTTGCGAGGCAATGTAGATGAAGCTGAAGTAGTTTCAACCCTGTCCGAACCTGTGCAGAGACTTGCTGAGAAGCAGACCAGCGCCTTTATCGCCCGTCGCAAATCTGAGGGAATTCGCAATGCTGCAGTGATCATCCTTGACTGGCAGGATATGGAAGTCAGGGGCCTGGTAGGATCTGCAGACTACTACGACAAAGACATCGACGGTCAGGTCGATGGAACCCGGGGTCGTCGCTCTCCGGGTTCTACCCTTAAGCCCTTTATCTATGCGCTCGCGATGCAGGAAGGTCTGATTCATCCGAATTCCCTTCTGAAGGACACCCCACTGCGCTATGCGGCCTATGATCCGGAGAATTTCGACCGACAGTTTGTCGGACCGATTTCAGCGCAGGATGCACTGGTGCGCAGTCGAAATGTTCCGGCGGTTTTTCTGGCAAACAGTCTTTCAGGAGACGGCTTGTATGCGTTGCTCAAGCAGGCGGGAATTAAGGAGATGAAGTCCAGGGATCACTACGGGCTTTCTATTGCGCTAGGAGGCGTAGAACTCACTCTTCAGGAACTGACCTCTTTGTATGCAGCGCTTGCCAACGGAGGCGAGCAGTTACCGATGCGATTTGCTCGCTCGACGAAGGCAGGTAGTACGGAAGCCGGGCGTCGTCTTCTCTCACCGGAGATCAGCTATCTCACGCTTGATATGCTGGCGCATAATCCGCGTCCGGATCAGGAGATGTCGTTTCTTAGTTCTAAGCCGCATTCCGTGAGTTGGAAGACAGGGACATCCTTTGGTTTTCGAGACGCATGGGCAATCGGAGTGGCGGGTCAGTATGTTGTTGCGGTCTGGGTGGGCAATTTTGATGGGCGCGCTAATCCGGAGTTCATCGGTCGCGGTGCTGCAGGACATTTGTTTTTTGACATAG
>JAUIMJ010000376.1 GCA_030433295.1 bacterium
GAATCCGGCGCGCATTACCAAGGTCCCAATTTTTATGATCGGGAAAAAAGCGCTCAATGGCGGCTTCAACAGACCGTGGGGCCTGGTCTGAACGGGGGTCTATGCCTGCTTCAAGGCATTTGCGAACGAGAATGGCATCGATACCATTTGTAATCTTCTCTATAAGGGCAGGAATTGGTGAAGCTTGTTGATTCTCAACAACGCTGAAATTGCTTTCTGTTTGACCATATAAATCCCAATTTGCGGGGCTCTTCAAAAGGCCGTACTGATCCAGAACTCCGTTGACCTCGGCTTCTGTTGAAGCATTGAAAAGGTCCCAAAACAGCTTCTCAACATTCATTCCCTCCGGCCCCCGCTCTAGCATTGCGTTTATCTGCTTTTGGTTCAGCGGGCTGTGTTGCCGAGGTCGAGAACTGGCGACCTAGCGGCTTTACTTTAGTTGCCTGCGAATGGCACCAGCAGACACAGCTTGACCGATAAGCAATCCACCAAACCCTACTGAAAGTAGCATTTTTCTCTGCTGCCCACTACCAAAAGCTTTGATCCGAAGAGAAGACTGCTGGTCTACGCAAACACAATTGCAGCCGTTGCATATTATCGCAGCGCACGACTTATTGCAGCGCACGACAACTTCGCGCCGCTACGACGCATTTGTTGTAAGCTGGTTGGATGCTTGCGTGATTGGCAGTGTCAACGGCGCCGCCAGCGCGAACACTATGGGGTATTCTGTTCGCGAGACCGTCATCTTGGAAGCGGAAAACTGCCGTTTCCGTGACGGAACGGCGCTGAAATAAGCATTTAAACGAACAGTTGTCCACGACTTCTGTTCACTGGCCAGGAGGCGGCCAAGTGAAAGGGTATGAGTATAAGTTTATTCAAGGAAGGCCATCGCCTGTATGTCACGCCGGAAGAGCGGGAGATTCTTCTGACCGTGGCAAAGGATCTCCCGCCGAAAGAACGTACATTATGTGAAACATTGGCTGTCACGGGGTGCCGCATATCAGAGGCACTTCACCTTTGCCGCGCCAGCATTGATCTTTCTTCACGTAGCGTCGTGTTCAAGACGCTTAAGCAACGCAATCTCGATATAAGTCGTGCCGTGCCTGTTCCGGATAACTATCTCGATACGATGAAGCTTGTTCATGGACTAATTGCTGATCGTCATCGTCAGCAAGACCAAAAAGAATCGTTGTGGCAATGGAAGAGGACAAAAGCTTGGGAAATCGTCAAAGCCTGGTTTGATGCAGCCGGAATCTGCGGGGCTTGGGCGTCACCAAAAGGACTCCGTCATGGGTTCGCGGTCAACGCAATTACTCGCGGTGTGCCCCTGACCTTCATTAAGCGTTGGCTCGGGCACTCTTCCCTTGAAACTACAGAGATTTACCTACAGGCCATCGGCCCAGAAGAATACGATATCGCCTCTCGCATGTGGCAACCCTATCACGATCTGCAAAAGCTGACCGTTGTAGCTCAACCCGCAGGACCGCAGAAACTCTAGGAAATTCAAAATGTCCGGAGGCGCGAACGGAATACCCCATTCTGTTCACCAGTCTATCCGGAGAATTACATGGGAAAGCTTGTGATCGCGGCTCGGTGTGCCGCTAAAGTTGCGTTCGCCGTTGCGGGGATTTCTTTGCTCGCCGCATGTGAAGATGAACAGATTGTTTTGCAAGGTTACGTTTTTCCAACCGATCCAGAAAATCAGCCGGAGGAGATTCCCAGATCCCCATCGTACGATCACCTTGCACGTTACTATGTCCTCTCACGGGGCACGTGCCCGCGCCTGGCTTGCCAATTGCACCCTTCAGCAAGAGCAAGTTGACAATCTCACGGATGTTTTGGACTCCGTTTTCATGCTGAGTAAGACCCATGGCCCAGCAGATTATGATCTTTTTTCGTGTGGCGATCATTTCCACAGCTTTTCTGATAAGGCCTTCATCTACTCCGCTATTCTGGATGCAGGTCGTCAGATTATGGGACTGCAGATGGGTCATAAATTCTGAGTATCCTGCTGTATGCTCAGAGATGAAATCCAGATCAAATATAGTCCCAGGTGCTTTTTGCTCTTCTTCCCAGAGGAGCAACATGATTGCTTTGAGCAGGGCAATATCCCCATTGATCGCGACCGGAAGATGCAAATCGGAGAGCTTAGTCCCTCCCGACAACATTTTTGGAATGGATTGCGGATTGGTAAACCGGGTGAGTCCTGCCTCAGGCAATGGATTGACCGCAATGATTTTACCGCCGCCCTCTTTGCATTTTTCCAATGCAGATAACATACGAGGATGATTCGTTCCTGGGTTTTGACCCATGACGATAATTAGTTCGGCCTCATGTAAATCCTGAAGCGTCACAGATCCCTTACCGATCCCAACTGTTTGTGACAATCCAGAACCACTGGACTCATGGCACATGTTGGAGCAATCGGGCATATTATTGGTGCCGTACTGCCGGACAAAAAGCTGATATAGAAAAGCCGCCTCATTACTCGTTCTGCCAGAGGTATAGAATATGGCTTCATCCGGACTTTCGAGAGCTCGCAATTCTTCACCAATAAGCGAAAAGGCTGCTTCCCAGGAAATCGGCTCATAATGGGTGCCATCTGGGACAAGCACCATCGGTTCGGCTAGCCGCCCAAATTTGCCCAATTCGAAGTCTGATCGTTCCGATAGCTCTTGAATGGAATGCTGTTTAAAGAAAGTAGCCCCGATGCTTTTCCTGGTGGCTTCCTCGGCAATTGCCTTCATGCCATTCTCACAATATTCTCCTAGTTTAGATCTGTCGTCATCTGGATCCGGCCACGCACATCCTGGGCAATCGATACCGCCTTTCTGGTTCAATTTGAACATCGTACGCCAAGCGACTCCGGCTTTCATGTATTTTTTCACGTGCATGAGGCCAGCTAGCACGCCTTTTATTCCAGCACTGTTCTCTGCAACATTCCCTATGGTTGGGAGTCCTTTTTCCAATGGGGGTTGGACCTGTATCTTCTTTTCTTTTTCTTTCATGAGTTTGATTTAGACGGATGTTGCAGTAGCTGTCTCGATCCTTTCAGGACTTGCATAGATATTAAAGCGATTCTCATTGAGAAATCCAATCAAAGTTAAATTGTTTTCCTGAGCTAGTTCTATGGCAAGGCTGCTAGGTGCTCCAATCGTTGCGAGAAGGGGAATACCGGCCATTAAAGCCTTTTGTACGAGTTCGAAACTGGAGCGACTGCTCATTATGATGGCACATTTATCCAAAGGCATGGCAAGTTCTCTCACCGAATATCCAATGAGTTTGTCCAAAGCATTGTGGCGCCCTATGTCCTCTGCTAAGTGAAGTATCTGCTTTTCCATGATCACGGCTGCAGCATGAATGCCACCCGTTGACTTGAATATCTGTTGAGCTTGACGAAGCTTCTCAGGCCAGGTGTAAATATCCGATACGGAATATGTTTCAGCGTAATTTTTGAGAATGTAGGGAATGGTTGCTTTGAGCTCACCGATGGTGGTTCGACCGCAAATCCCACAACTTGAACTTACATAAGTATCTCTATCTTGATGCGCCAACGAGACTTTCA
>JAUIMJ010000053.1 GCA_030433295.1 bacterium
ACGGGCACAAGGGCGTTTACGTCAAGGCCGCCAAGCTGGATCAGGACCTGAGGATCGATATGCCCGCCATCGGGCCGGGAACGGTGGCGGCGGTCGCGTCGGCAGGGCTGGCCGGGCTGGTGATCGAGGCCGGGCGGGTGATGGTGCTGGAACGCGAAGAAACCCTGCAAGCGGTTGATGATGCAGGGATTTTCCTGACCGCGATAGACTGCCCACCAATGATGTGAACTCGAAGTATCAGCGTCATTCAGCCGCAATAACACCGGTGTGTTGGGGAACTCCGCATGAGTCCCCGCGGAGTTGCTGTCTTCATTCATGATAAATTACCCACATACCTTTCGAAAAACCTGATTGCCTCAAACCAGCACGTAACTAATGCTGGTTTGTTGTCTGCTCCAGCCTCCCACAGCCAGATAAAAACTCAATAAATTCGGAAAGGATCTTGCTTTAATGCAGAACATTTGCAATAAGCCGATTTCTGCTTTATTGCAAATGTTCTGCATTAAAGCAAGTCCAATGCCTCCGTTGTTCGGATGCTGAGGCGCTCTCTGCAATTCGAATATGGGTAGTGCGAACAGTACGTTTCCAAGGGTTCAACTCGGAGGTTGTAATGAAAGACTCAGGAAAACTCACCATCGGTGAGCTTGCTTGCCTGTCCATTGTCTTGTGGCGGGCCTGGCGGGGAGAGGATGTGTCGGCCTTATTGCCTCAGCTTCGACCCACACATCAGAATAAATTCGATTCACTACTGCGGATGCTTGACGCATCAATGAAGCTGGAAGGGCTGGAAGTTCCTCGTGGAGTGCTCCGTCGTTCGGCGGCACGCAAACTGGGAGAAACTCTTCGCAGTGCTCTCGAGGCTGTCGGCTTAGGTCATCTTGATCAGGGTCCTCGGGCATTCCCAACCAGGGAATCGCACTGGGAGACCCTGGCGTTCCTTGTGGTGTTTGTGAGCCAGCTGGAGCGCAACCGACGCAAGTCAGAAGGCGGTTCTCGCATGGTTCATGTCGATGTTCACTGCATCGCAGTCTACTTCGCCTTGATTTCGAGTAACACAAATCGCTGGGATTCTATCATCCTCACCTTTATTAAAGCCAAGGAGCTAGATTGTTTGAAAGTATGTTTTAGTGACACTCTGGCGGGGAACAGTTTCTCTGCGGTGGTTCAGGATACACGTCTTGGGCCAGCCGGTTTGCGGGAAATGTTGCGTCGGGTGCTCGACATCCACGAGACAGTGCATACCGGGATAAAGCAATCAGCTGAAATGATACGCATGTCTCTCGATCAAACGGCAATCCACTGGGATGCTGAGCGGGATCCCCATGCTCAGCTAGTACGCGTCCCCGGTGTCGTTCACGAGCGTGTCTTGTCAAAACAGCTGACAGAGCGAAAGGAACAAGGTTCGGTCGTTGCAGTTGCTGAACCCGAGCATTTCGGGGAAGCAGAGATTGCCGAATTCCTGATGGATGGTACGGATGAGCCGCTAGAAGTGCCTCGAGCACTGACCGCTCAATCATTTGCTTCTGTGTCTAAGCCTTCCGGGGTAAGAGACGCAGAAACTCATCGCCCTGCCGCCAGAAAGGAGGCTGAAAGGAGTCCCCCACGTCCGGTTCAGCAAGGGGAACCGAGATCCTTTGATTTGATCAGTGGACTTGGCTTCTGTCTGATCATGGGATTGCTGCTTATCTTCCTTGGCCGAGATACCTATGCCATGAGCGTAGCCTGGTGGCATTTTTCACTCGGCGGTCTGGTTGTTGGAGCAAGTATTCTTGTTGCTTGGCCTATTTTGAGGTGGTCGATCCTCGGAGAGCCCCTCGAGCTTGTCTGACTTGTTATCTAAATTATTGAAAGTGCAACCCAGATCTTTTGCCTGCGGGGCATTGTTCTTCTGCGTTGCGCCTCACTTTCCGTCCTCACAACGAAAGGAACACTGTATGTTTCGAATTCTCGCCTGCCTTATGTTTCTCGGAGCATTTCTGGTCTCGGATGCGGCTATCGCTCAGCATAATCATGCGCCCGGAGAGACTTGTCCGGAGTGTGAAAAGATGGGCTTCGGCCACGGAGCCCCCGGTTCCTGTGGCTGGTCCGAAGATCCGGCGGCCCTGTCTGTGCCTGATACCGCGCCGGACTTTAGTCCGCCGGCCCTGCCTGTTGAAACAGATTCGACGGCATTGGTTGTCATTCTTTTCTCTGCGATCATCGGAGTTGTTTTGTTGACAATTCGAGGACTGCAGGTTCGACAGTCGCGAGCTGCCGGATAAGCTACGTTCATTCGGTCTGTTGCTGAGTGATGATGTGAGTGTTTAAAGCCATTGGGTACTATATTGGTGATTCGGTTTGTTGCTGATGCCAGTTTTGTACTCTGCTGCCAATATTTTCGCCCGGGTATGTTGCCCTCGCGAAGATCATGAGGAAGGTCTGCTGCTCTCCTCGTGATACCGTGGCAGTACTTCAAGACGTTCTTGAGTCTCCTTTCAGGCTTATTCGGAGAAACGTACTGCTCGGACTACTCGTTAGGTGTAACGAGTAATCAGTCTTCTGCACTGGGACAGCCCTTGTAGTGCAGGTGACTGTGTAGTGCAGTCGGGTTTTTCCATAGGTCAAGAAGAAGGATTCAAATCAATGATCATTCGACGAGGTGTGACGCTCATCGAGCTCTTAGTTGTGATCGCTATCATCGGTATTCTTACCGGTCTTTTGCTGCCCGCGGTGCAGTCGGCCCGAGAGGCCGCTCGCCGCACCCAGTGCCAGAACAACCTCAAACAAATTGGTCTGGCCTTAGCGAACTATGAAGGGACACACGGTGTTCTGCCGCAGGGCGGATATGTGTTTGACTCAGGAGTGGGCGGGGGCCAAATCGAGCGCAGCTGGCTTCTCGGACTCTTGCCATTTCTTGAACAGGGAGCCCTCGCGGATTCTTTTCGGCAAGACTATTCGTTCTCACATCCCAGCAACTATGAGTTCGTAAAGGTCCGCCTGGAAGTTCTAAGCTGTCCCAGTCGACCGGGGAGTGGCTTGACGACGATAGACAGCGGTATTGTGCCGATTACTTCCTATCACCCCGTTGCCCAGGTCCATCCAATGCTGAGAGATTACCTTTCAGGCTATGGAGAACTGGGAAACGGTGATTTTCGGACGGCGTTCTGGAAAGATCCGGAATCTGGAGTCTTTAGTAGCATTCGTTACGCAGATTTCAGAGACGGACTATCGAACACCTGGGTCTTCATTGAGGCGGATGGTGCGCCCGAGCGCTGGCACGACAATCACGCGCACGAGTCTCCCTTTGTCAAAGGAGGCAGCCCGTATGATCCGGATTCTGCATTTATTCTTCACGGAGTAACACTGGCCGGAACGAGTCCTGGTCCTCTGGTTTTTGTAACGAACGGAGGTGGTGGCACCGATGATTTCGATCTGGAGCCATTCTCTTTCCATCCCGGGATCATCCATGCTCTGCGGGCTGACGGTGGGGTGGATTCGGTGTCCCGTCAGACACCATTACCCGACGTCATCCGACGATTAGCGATTGATGACGGGAGTTCCGTTCAGTAGTTACGCAGGATATTGCTTAGTGAGGGTGTGGCGGATTCTCATTCGCTACACCCTTCCTGGCACTACCGGTCGCCAATCGAGTCAAAATCGCAGACATACTTTCCACAATGAAATATTTCAGGCTGCCAGATAGATCGTAAGAAGAAGGCACGTAACGTGTGCCGGACGGGGAGAACTCCCAAAAGTGACAACCTCAGTTAACCTACGTGGTCACTTGAGCAGGCCAGTTATCCGGATGAAACGCAGTTGCAAACGCTTCCTTGCCTTTCACCGAACACTCTCCCAGGCGAAAATACCAGATGGGAACATCCATACCCGTGATGGGAAGAGCTCCATGAGGCATGAGGTGATGGAAGGCAATCATGTCGCCGAGATTCAACGGACATACATGTGCCTCATTTTCGTTCTGAGGGAGAGAGCCGAACACATCCCTGAAGGCCTCATTCTTCTGCATGGCAAACAATCTGTTCCAGTTGCGAAAAATGTATTCCGCAACGGAGTGATGTTTTCCCGGGTGCAGAAACAGGTTGCCTCCATTTTCGTGCGGAACCGATTGCAAAGGAACGCCAACAATCAGTTGGAACAGGGGCATCGCGTTCCAACTTTCGTGACCGTTAATCATTCGATTGCCGTCAATGTGGGATCCGCCAAGTCCCTTGAATCCGTCTCTTCGAATGACGAGCTGATTCTGCAGGACATCAGCACTGCGACCTATGAGTTTTGACGCAAATTGCTTTGCCCGCTGCTGTAGCTCGAATGCGTGTGGAAGGTGTTGTTGAAGATCCGCGCTCTCATAGAGCTGGTCAACCCACTGCTCTCCAGGTTTGACACTCGAAACCTCAGCGAATGCCCGCAGTGCAGTGTCTCGAACTTCTTCAGAATTCCAGACCTGGAACCCTTGCTCGGAAAAGGTGCTCATGACGTAAACCTATGTAAAAGAACCGTGGAACGTTACGTTTTAGACTGAAAAAACGAACGTTACCTTTTTAACATGAAAAGGCTAGTAAACAAACAGATGGTGACGAGGCAGCGACATATACAGCCGGAATGGTTTGCGGGGGCATGCGTAAGAGCAGTCGCAGCCTCGTTAAGCCGGCGACTTTTTCCCGACTAGTGTGTGTGAATGTGATACAATTAGCTTAGATTCTGATGTTTGTTGGCGTTCTGTTAGGACACTAGGAGGTAGACTTGAGTTATTCGAGACAGCTTATTTGGAACGCTACGCTACTATTAGCTCAAGCAGAGACCCGACACGTCGTTCTTAGGGGTAACCTGAATGCCGGAAGCTTTCCCTCAACAGTCCCGGATTTGGAAACCGCCACGCTTGTTGATTTCCAGAACGCATCCGATTTTAACGTCGCTTTTGACGTTTTAGATCCCGAGGGTGTTTCAAGGCGCCTGCATTTGGGGTTTTTCGCCCTTGGAGGTTCTCCTGACGCGTCGTGGGAGGTCAGAGTAGTTACAGATGCCGGCAACATCCTGGGTGGAACCCCAGGGAAGCTGCAACTCGTGCACGATCTTCCTTCTACACTAACCTTTAGCTCGAATGGTCTGCTTTCGCTTGCTGACAGCCAGTCGGTATTACGCCTGTTCTTTAACTGGTCGAATTCAACGAACTCAATTATCGATCTGAATCTGAAAGGCCACACTAACTTTCATTCGCCAAGCAACACCGCTGAGGTTGCTATGTATGGTAAGAAAGAAAGTCTATGCGGAACCACAATCGTTGAGTTTGAAGGGAACCTGTTACAATCTGAATCAGTCGTTTCTTCGCTACCGGATTTCACAAGTGCAAGCATTGCGGATCTTAATTCCTCAGCTAGTTATGTTACGTCGTTCGACGTAGTTGACTCCTTCGGTGAATCTCACACCCTGAGAATCTATTTTTTCAAAACAAGCAATTCCCCCGATCGTTGGGCTGTCAGGGTGGCAGCAGATGGCAGTGACGTCTTAGGCTTTGGGAACGATGGGGTGGTTTTGCTACACAGTGATGAACCAGAGCTCACGTTCGGAGTTTCCGGTATGCGACTCGGGCCAAGCAATCGCCCCGATGTCGTTATTCAAGCCGATTGGAAGAATGGAGCCGCGTCTCTGGCCATTAATCTTTCCCTCGAAAATGTCGTTTCCTTTAACAGCCCCTCAACTGCATCGGCGACAAGAATTAGCAGTGCGTGTCTGAATTCGGATGCGGAAGACGATGATGGGGGGGCAAATGATGAGTGTAGTGACGACAGCAATGATGATGAAGGGGACTCTGGTGATGAGGGGGATGTAGTTCCGGGGGACGAACCGAATACTTTGGCGCGAAACGATTTTGATGGCGATGGGAAGGACGACCTCGTTGTATATCGACCGGAGATTGGGTTCTGGGCAGTTGTTTTTTCTTCCGATGATTTCTTCGGTGACTCAATGATTTGGAAGCAATGGGGGCTTCCGGGTGATTATCCGCTCTCCGGTGATTACACTGGTGATGGTCGTGCTGACCTGGTTGTCTGGCGTCCGAGCGAGGGGAACTGGTATGTTTGCGACTACACGGTAGACTCATCCTGTGCAAAGAGCAGCGTGGCTCAATTCGGTCTTCCTGGCGATTTGCCGGTCAGTGCAGATATCGATGGAGACAGTATTTTGGATTACTGTGTTTGGCGTCCTTCGACTGGAACGTTCTACTTCCGAGAATCATCTACCGGTAACATAAGGTCTCGTCAGTGGGGACTTCCGGGGGATATTCCATCAGCGGCTGGTAGAAACTAAAAAAGCCCCTCCGCAGGGCGGAGAGGCTTTCGTCAATTATCATTCACCAGGTAAACGATAACTACTTGCTCATAGTACCTTTGAGGTAGCTATCGAGATTTGCGATGCCTACGCCTTCGACAATTGTCTTAAGCGTGGCGCCTTCGTCTTTTGCATTGTTCTGTCTGAGCTGAAGCATTCCACCGCTTTCCATGAAAAGGGTGAGCTCCGCTCTGTTTCTCTGATTCTTAAGCGTTGCAGTGCGACCGTCAACGCGGAAGGTGTCAACGCCGGGCTGATTGCCCATCATTGCGCCCATGCGACCGAGAGCGGCAAGACCGCCTGCAGCACCTGTTGCGCCGCCGAGGGAGGTTCCGGTGATGTTGAGTTCGATCTTCTCACTACCTTTCTTGTATACTCTCTTGATTGTCGACATACCCATCGCGCTCTGAGCCTCGACCTTCTCACCAGTGAAGCCGGCGATTTCGCTGGGAAGCAAAGTTTCGAGTTTGGCAAAGTGCATTTTTTGCAGTTCTTTGTTTGCCCAGGAAAGCTCTTCCATAGCTTTTGGGTAGTTCTCCTGCGCAACGAGCTCATTTACCTTTTTGAAGATATTGTTGATATCCTCGGCGAGGGCGTTAGGCGCTGCTACGCAGAGTAACATGCTGATCACGAGTAACTTCTTCATGTGGCCTCCTAAGTATGGCGTTAGAAATCAGTCTCTTTCCTAGCCAAGATCGAAGGCAATAGCAAAGCGATACGAGCGATCGCGCGTAAAAACACAGGGTTTTATGAGTGTGCATGTATGGAATTATGCCAGGGACGACTGCGGTAGCCTGTTATGCTATTTCAGAGCGACTTTTAGTGTCTCGCTCTCATCGCTCGTGTAGGTCCTGCCGTTTACGGTGAGAGAAGTCAGCAGAACATATCTCGGATCTGAGTCCGAAATTTTGATTTTCATGTTCTTTGCTTTTGCTTTCTCCAGAATGCCGACAAAGCCCTTCACCCGAATCTTGTCGCCGACTTTAAGATTCAGTTTGCGGATTTTTTTGTGCATGCTTCGATCGGCTGGATAGAAGTGGTCTATGCGCCCGTATCTTTTTATCATGGTTCCCGGGCATACTTTATTTTTCTTCTTGTATTCCCTGCGGTAAATCTCATAGCCCTCCTCGTTCAGAGTGGTGACAAAACCGAGGGAGCCAATTTTCCGTAACAGCTTGTGGTTTGTACCGGGAAGATACACACGCCCCGAAAACTCTACGGCCTTCTCCACAGCGAATTTGTACATGGTGTTCTTGTTCACTCGCACTTCATGCCGCGGCAGGTAACCGGAGACGAAATTATCGGGCGTGAGGCAGAGGACGAGGATCAGCGCACCGAGACCGACCATGCCGACGGCGGCTACCGTTACAATACTCGCGGTTTTAGAATCCAGATTCATGGTTCTCTGCTGTTTTCCTTTTACCTCCCGAGGAGCCAATCTACGGAGTCAATCTACGGAGCCAATATACGGGGCCAGGCGCCAACCTCGTGTGTGTGGGCAGCCTGTTTCAGTATCTATCTTTAGCTATCGGGGAGCTGAGGAAAGGGCTTTAGGGTCGGGTCAGGAACAGCAAGTAAATCGGGTTACCTGCCGAAATTTACCTAGTTTTAGGGCCAATATGCCGTACGCTTCACAAGGTCAAGATGGCAGGTAAAATTGACGATAAGCTCAGGAGAGAATAACGCTTTGTGTTTATTTAGGAATATCATGTCGCGCCACAGTCGAATGCTTACGTCGCTCAAATATGTTCTTCTAATTTGTTTGCTCGCAGCATCAGCCTGCTCCACAAAGAAGCCTCAGGAAGAACTGCCACCCATTGTGATCCCACCTCGTGGAAACGCACAGGCTTCTTTGATCATTCACCAGTTTTCAGACTTTCAATGCGCTCCTTGTGGAGCAGCGGCTTATCGCCTCAAAGGGCTTGTTGAAACATCCTATCCCGGAAAGGTGAGGCTGTACTATCGACAGTTGCCACTGGCGCAGCACGTCTGGGCCAGAAGCGCGGCGCGGGCCACCGTTGCTGCCGCGATACAGGGGAAGTTCTGGCAGATGCATGACGGCATCTTTTCAAACCAGAAGAGCCTTGGTCCCCGCCTGTATCAAAAGTTGGCCTATGACATCGGGCTTGATGTGATTCAATTTGAAAAAGATATGAAGAACTCTCGTGCGGAAGCAATTATCGCGCACGATACCGCGGAGGCACGAAAGCTCGGAGTTACCTCAACCCCAACCGTGTACATCGGAAGTATCAAGCTGGTTGGACTCAAGTCCAAAAAAGAATATGCGAAGGTTATTGCCGAAGAACTCGCAAAGCTCAACAGATAAAGGAAAGATCTCATGAGAGCGTATGTCATCATTTTACTGTGTCTGCTTTTTACCATTGCCTGTGGACCGAAGAAGGGATACGAGGGCCCGGAGCTTCCTCCGGAGCAAATTTCCCAGATACGATTTCAATCGGTCGATAATGTGAAAGTAAGCAAACGCATTGTTGATGACACTACCGCACCGGTACGCGGCATTGATGTGCTTCCCGATGTCCATAAGTTTCAACTCGTAGGAAAAGTGGTAGGACCACCAAGACGCTGCAATGTGAGAACTACCTTTAACGCCAGTGGCTATAGAAATTGCCTTGAAAAGAACAGTTACTGCGATTGTTTCGACTATCTTAGCGTGTATAAGGACTGCGCGTTCCCGGTCTGGCCAAGCACCTGTGTGGGCGCTATCTCAACCCTGCCCGGAAAGGTCTATGACATTAAGATGTATCTGGAGCAGGACAGAGTGTATGTGGCAACCACAGTTCGCGAATCTTCAGGACAACCAGCCTTTGGGAAATGCAAGGCTGGCAAGCAGCAGTGGGAGAGTTCTTCGAATTACGAGGGAACCGGTAGGTCTACCGCGTATCAGAATGGGGTGACTGGCTGCGGGTATTAAGAAAACCTGGCAATTCTTGCTGCCAGAGCGCAGCGTCAAATGAGGAAAACGTCAATGAATGCTTCTACGATTCTATCCGGTTTGCGACAGGCACTACTGCTCGTTGCACTGCTTGCGCTACTATCTCTTGCCGCCTGTTCGGGGCGAAAGACTATTCCCGTTGGCGAGATTCCCAAGGTAACTAAGCCAAGCAAACAGGTCTCAAAGATGACCTATTCTGCGATTGCCAAGCGGGCAAACAGCAGACGACAGAAGCTTTTGCGCTCGGGCAGTGAATACGACCGCGTCCGAAATATTCTCAACAGACTTACCGCGGCGCTCGGAACGCCTGGTGATACATGGCCCCTGTATATCGTAGACGGATACGACGTCGCTAACGCGTCAGCGGTAAATCAAAACAGCATTGTCGTCTACACCGGTTTGATCCGCCGCATTCGGGATGACAATATGCTGGCGGCAATTATGGGGCATGAGATAGCGCACATCCTTGCCAAGCATGGTCCCGATAAAGACAGGAAAAAGAAAGTCGGCACTACTAATATGGTAGGTAACATACTTGGTGTTGCCGTGAGTGTTGGCGCAGCGGTCGTTGGTGCTGATCCGAACAGCGCCAGAACGCTGGGTGGTCTTGCTCACAAGGGTACGGCGGTCGTCGGAACAGGAGCGATACTCGCTTTTGATCGCAGCCAGGAAACCGAGGCCGATCACGTTGGCCTGATGATCATGGCCAAGGCAGGGTATGACCCCAGAGCCGCGGTAAAAGTCTGGAAGAACAGTAAAGAAATTTTCGGCGGATCTAATAGCTTCAGTTTTCTCAGCACCCATCCCTCAGGGTCTACGCGCATAGATGACCTTGAGGATGCAATGCCCAAAGCCCTGGAGCTCTACAAGGCACGAACAGGAGTAGACCTCGCCAGTCGCGAGTAACTTGTTTGTCGCGCCCCTTTTTGGCATCTTTTCTGTAGTTCGAGTTAAGAAGCCTTATTTCATTCCTTAATTCATAAGGGGGCGCTGTGACTTCAGAAATAGAAAGCGGAGATTCTGCTTCGCGTCATGCAATCGCAACTTCCGACCTGCTCGTCACTGAGGGCAGGGTGTACCATTTAGATATTGGCCCGGAGTTATTCTCTCCCTATGTGATTACCGTCGGAGATCCCGGACGGACAAAAACCATTGCCGACGCTTTCTTTGATGAGGTGGAAGCAGATGTTGAGCATCGAGGTCTGCGCAGCATTGTAGGCCGGCTTGCGGGCACTGGTCTGAGAGTCATGCTGCTTACGTCCGGTATGGGAACGCCCTCATTGGAGATAGTTCTCACAGAGCTTGCCGCGCTTAACGAAATCGATCTGCAGGGGAGGGTGCGTAAAGATGACTATGCACCGCTTACTATTATTCGCGTGGGAACATCCGGGGCTTTGCAGGCCAGCACCCCGGTCGGAACTTCGATAATTACGGAAGTGGCCCTGGGGCTTGATAACACGGGGCTCTTCTACGATGTTGACTGCGATCCTGAATTGATGGGATTTGAGGTACGGGTGGGGAGTTACCTCGCAAAAGAGATGCGGTCGGAGTCCAGGTTTAGAGGAAGAATAATGCCCTATGCTGCACGTGCCGACGCAGCTGTTGTTGATGCTCTTTCGGCTGCAGCGCAGTTGAGTGATATTCCGGTAGAGCGAGGTATCACCGTGAGTAACTCGGGATTCTTTGCGAGTCAGGGGAGGGATATTCTACGGGTTTCCCCTTCCGCTCCAAACATAGACCGACTTTTAGCAGCATGCGATTCGCAGCTCGACGGGAATATGCCTTTTCTCAATATGGAGATGGAATCTTCGTTCCTGCTTCATCTGTCAAAGGGCCTTGGTTACAGAGCCGGCGCGATTTGTGTCGGCATTGCGAATCGGGACAGTGAAGAGTTTACGGGCGACTACGCCTCCTATATTGAGGGCGCAACCAGAACAGCGCTATCGGCGCTGGAAATTCTTGCAAGGGAAAGTGGTGATTTGTAGATGGAAGCTGCGGTAGAAAAAAAGTCTCCGGAGTGGTTTATGGGCGAGGCTCTGCGTGAAGCGGAAGCGGCTGCGGCATGTGGGGAAGTTCCGGTCGGAGCGGTGGTTGTTGCGGACGGGAAGATAATCGCCCGTGCACATAATATGGTGGAGGCAAACAGGGATGCGACCCTTCACGCTGAAGTTATCGCCATTCGCAAAGCAAGTGAGGTCCTTGGATCCTGGCGTCTTAAGAACGTATCTCTCTACGTAACACTTGAGCCATGTCCCATGTGCCTGGGTGCGATGGTATTGAGTCGTTTAGACACATTGTACTTTGGTGCGCACGATCCGCGCCTCGGTGCTGCGGGCTCCTGCTTTGACCTCTCAGATTTTCCTAATTGGCCGCACAGCATAGAGGTGTATTCAGGCCTGCGGGCAGACGAAAGCGCGGAGCTGTTGAAAGGCTTTTTTGAGAATGTGCGAAAGGGAAGCTGAGCTAAGCCCTATTCCTCTACATCTCCCTTTTCGCTATTGTTTTCTGTAGCCTGTGCCTGTGAGTCCGGCGGACAGCAGAACTTTGGTCCTGCATTGGCTCTGAGACTCTCTCACTATTCTTGACCTGCCCTGGAACAAGCGCTAGATCTGCGGCCACACACCATTCTTTCTAAACTACTTCTTCGAGTAGATCGCTACCAAGTTTCACTATGAGACTGCACCTTTTGTTCTGAAAGGTTGTAGCAGAAGGACTCCTCTTGTCTGGAGTTCGACACCCCCTACTTGAGAAAGGAAGTGAATCAATGAGCACCCCGTTTCAGGTCATTGGCGTGTACGCCAGCTGGCTCGGTATTGTTGGCCGGGCTGAGGAGTTAATCGACGACTGGAGGAAGGCTATTGATCGAATGACATCGGTCGGCGGCCGAAAGGGTCTTGCCCTCTGGGGCGGAGAACCGCATCTGCACAACGGATTGTCCGATGACGAGCTGCGCGAGCGTGTTGAATACATGCAGGCTGCCGGCATCGATACGATCACCTCCATCGTTGCGATGGTATGGGGCAATAGCCCCATGGGAGATGAAGCGGCGGTTACGGCCTACCTCAAAGAGATTCGGAATGCCTGCGATCTGGCCGAGCGCCTGACCGCGCTCGGTGTGATCCCCGAAGACTTTGAACTCCCGATTCGCGCCGATTCCGCGACGAATCTGGATGGGGACGGCGAAAAGGCTGACCTCATCAAGACGCTCAACAAGGCGATCGCAATCTGTCGGGAGTATCATTGCGTTCTGGCGATCGAGCCGGAGGCTTGCTGGAAGCACATGAACACCCTGGCCGACATCAAGGAGCTTCTGGAGGCCTGTCCGGGACTGAAGATTCAGTTTGACTACAGCCACATGTGGCATGTGTTGAACGGAACCAATGCTCCGGAAGGCACGGTGCTTCCTGAAAGCATGGAAGATCTGATCGATCAGATCGGCGTCGAAAACATCGGTGATGTGCACGTCGCGCAAACCGATGGAACGCTTCGTGGCGGCGAAGGGCACGATCAGACCGGTGCTCATAGCTGGTTGCACGCTGAAGATGGCAAGGTGGATGTGATTGCGGTGACCCGGTATCTCTACGAGAACGGCTATCGCGGTGATCTCACCTGGGACGGCTGCATGCTTCCCGACTTCGATGATCTCGATGAACATGCGAAGAACGTGATCGTCCTCGATCAGGCCGTCGCCGCAGCAAACGATGTGCTTGCTCCTGCTGCCTGATTACCGACGTTTTGCTTGGCAAAGAAGTCAGCAACGCCCGGATTTCCCCCGGGTTTTGCTGCTTCGGACTGCGCCTGTTCACTTTTAAAAACCCTCTTCTCTTTTACAACCCCGTTCACAATTAAAAACAAGGTTGAATTCTAAGGTGCAGTCTCTCAGTGTGACGTCCGTTTGGAGCCTTTGAGTAGAGCCTCCAAACCTTGAAGCGCCTCTTCACTTGCCGTTCCCTGCTTACGTGAAAGTTCAAGCGTAATTTGTCCCATCAGCCGATAGAGATCCGCTTTGGGTTGTGACCAGTCTTCAAGTGCACGGAGGTGACTTTCAATAGTCTCGCAGTCCCCGCGTGCGATGGGACCGCTTAGTCCTTTGACCGGACCCACGGCGAAGAAGTTATCCAGGGTGCCCCGGACGAATGGCTCAATCATTTTCAGGGCAAGGTCGCGTTCGATTCCGGATTCTTCGTAGGTCTGCAGGCCCAGCTCCATCAGGGTGGTGAGGTAGTTACAAACGATTGCGCCGGCGGCGTGATACAGGGCTTTGTCCTTTGCGTCTATTGCGATGATGCTGGCACCAATTGCTTCGAAGGCCTTGCTGAGAACGACTCGGGCTTTGTCATCGCCTTCAATCGCGCAATACGTTCCGCTGAACTCTTCTTTACTGAGGATGGGTCTGGCAAAACTTCGCAGAGGATGAGCACTGGCAACGCTGGCTCCCTGTTCGCGCAGTGAGGAAAGAAGATCGGACGACAGAACACCACTGCAATGAAAGACAAGGGTATTGCTGTCCACCTTCCTGCTTGCAGCGAGAGCCTCGGCACTTGCCTGAATCTGACTGTCAGCTGTGGCGATAAGATAGCTATCGCTCGGGATGATTTCTTCGATACGTTCCGCCGCAGTTCCATCCCCAATATAATCCACGGCGGACTGGGCGCTCTCAATTGAGCGGTTTAAAATGTGACCGATCTGAAACACTTCGTTGTCTCGCCAGAGACGAGCGAGTGACTGACCGAGGGACCCGCATCCGATGATGTTTAAGCAGCGCATTTCCTACTCGAAATATGTACGACTACGACATTGATACCTAGCTGATATGGTTAGGGCAGAGGATAGCATAGGAGGGGAAAAGAAGAGAGACTCCGATGAGACCCAACCTGAATGGGTATTCGCAACCGAATTCTCTCTTCCGTGCATCCTGCACAACGTTGACTGAGCTAACTACTTCCTGAGGCGCGGTTGAAGGCCTCCAGGATGTTAGTAGACCAGTTTCGGTTGTGGATTGCCCGACCAAGTAGGGACGCGGGTCGCTCATGAATGAGACGACTTCGCTTCCAAAACGCCTGTTCAGGGGGGCGTTCTTCCGAGTCAGGGGTGAACACGTAGGTGGCTGCGTTCGTTGCGCCGGCCTCGAGGATGCAAACCAGACGGTTTGACGCTCGAGTCCTGCCAACGAGGGCGACGTAGCCACCATCATCCAACAGTTCCTCGCCGTCATAGCGAGTAACATCCTTCAGCAAACGCAGAACGTTGCGGATCTTCTCGACGAGGATCCGGCTCGGTTCTCCGCTGCTGCTGTCCGATTCCGCATCGGGGTCGGGTTCCGGGAGCACGGTGTACTCTTCATCCAGAAAGGTCCGACCGACGATGCGGATTGTGCGGATTTGAACGGGACGATTCGCCCAGTAGCTCATCAACTCCTGGAAGGAGTACATGAAGCCCTGTCGACGTCGTTCGGTCAGTCCGCCACGTAAAACGGGTGATGATGCGATTGCAGTGCTCATGATCTTCTTCTTGCTTCAAGGTGGAGTTGAGGGTCACTGCTAGAACCGAAGTGCAGTTTCAACAGTGACTCCCAACGCACACATCCGGAGAAAGGTGGTCATGAACGTGAAAGAGAGAAATGAAAACCTGATACCCCTGTATTGCCTGGCGGGCATTGTGGAGCCCAGGGCAGATGAGGCGATACCTGTTTCATCTCATCGGATGTCTCCGCACTCAGCATCCGCTGAGGCGGATTGAGTCGGTGAGAGGCAGGGGTGGCAGAGAAGCTGAGTGCAGAGACAGACCGTATGTAACTACCCGGTACTAAAAGCGAAGGATCACTGCACACTCAGGCGGATTCTTGCCAGAGCCTATTGAGCTCGAGGGCAAAAAAAGCCTGGAATAAGGCATAATACTGAGGTTATGAGATAGTTTACTTAAAGTGTGATGGTTTTTTTGTGTAGGCGTTTTGGGGCAGGGTCGGCCAGGCAGGCTCCCGTAAATACTCAATTAGTTCTGCCGAAGTTTGGGGACGACGTTTCGCTGTGTGGTATGAACCGTTCAAAACCTCGTCCCCTGGTGTCGCAAGGACACCAACTCGTCTTCGTCTACGACGTTACTCGAGACGTTTCGTTCGATTCTTGAAAACGAACTCCGTTGAAGAAAATAGGAACTTCAGGAAACTGTGACTTTAGCTCCTGCAAATTGCCTTTGACGCGATTTGCAGTGGAACGATCAGTCACCCAGGTCTCATCGAGCATCTGCTCGACAGTGACGAGGATGTACCTCAACACGTCGAACCAGGACTGCTCCTGATGCAGTGCGAGAATGCTGGTCCGTGCGCGTGGCTTCGGACCTAGATTTTCGATTAGCTTTCCTTCGAGTGTGCGCACGGCGAACGCAGGTGCATCCGCAATGGCATCAACGATGTTGCCAAGCCAATCATCGATATCTTCGAACTGCATGAGTCGCGCAGTAGCCCGGGCATTCGGCGAACGTGGTTCCGGCAGCGAAGCGCGGAACTGTTCAATGAGCCAGGAACTTACGCTCCCCCGAAGTTGCTCAACGGCAACCACGGAGTTGAATCCGTCAATGCGCGGGGGTGGAGATCCTCGTACGTTGTGCGACATAGTCGCCTCCAATTCTAAAGACTGGGAATGGTAAACCCTCGGAAATGCGAAACGACGCACCCGGGCTTTCAGGAAAAAGCTCGAGCGCGCAGATACTCTTCTTCTCGAACCAATGCGTACGCGCCAAAATCGCGAATCAAAATCATCCTACCACGAGCAGGACCCGAATCCGCGAAAGCAAAAAGACCCCGGAAAAGAACAAATCGGGCCCAGGTTATACCACAAAAGCAGAAAAACACCCAAAAATAGTAAGGAAAGGGTGCTTTTGCGTTAAGTGAGGAGAAAATTCCTAGTCATTTCCGAATGGTACGACCCTAAGTCCAGTGGGACGTGCTAGAGTATCTATCAGTTTAGAGCCCGTCTGTTTTATTGCGTAATGTTCAGAAGGAATTTTCCATGGTCCGCTTTCTTGTCCTCTCGACACTACTCGTCTTCGTTTCCTCCCCCTCTGTTGCCGAGGGAAACCAGGGAGCCGGGTGCGCCTGTGAGACGCTGCTAGACATGAAGGAGAAACGCCTTGAGGAGAGGCTCCTGCAAAGGCTTATGTCGTTTGATAAAAATGGCGACGGAACTCTTTCGGTCGAAGAGTTCAGAGCCGGTCAGAAGAAATTGTTCATCAAACACAATGAGGGCTGGGACAGAAAACTGGAAGAAAAGGAAATCGATTCACTGGTGGAGGATGTTCTTGGACCGGCGAACTAGAGCAGGGAAGGACGCTTCGAGGGAGTTCTGATTGCTGTCGATTGTGCCCAATTTTTAAACGGTCTGACAATGCGGGTATGGAGCTATGTTTTTTGTTTCCGGAATTGACGGTAGTAACACCATATATGATCCGATTGAATTTCGTGAATCCCGAGACATAGCTCGCCTGCATCCCAAATCGGCGTCTCAGGCTCTGTCAGAGGACGCCGTCGAGTTTGAACCCTCAATAGCCTTAGATACGACGAGCTTAGTGTATTCCCGCTTATCGCAGGTGCCAGCCGAGGTTGAACTCGTTGAGAGCGTCGTGGAGGAAGAGGATGGCAGCGGTAGCGTCGCCACCTCGGAGCCAAATGTAGCAAAGGAGATAATGAGCTCTCCTGTAGTGACACTAAGTAGCTCCAGCACGCTCGCGGAGGCTGCTAAGGTTTTTCGTGAGTATCGCTACCGTTATCTCCCCGTGACCGACGAAGACGATGCGCTCGTAGGCATCGTTTCCGACAGAGATTTCCTCCGTGCAAGTACTGAGAGTGCTGAAGCAGCCAGGTCAAATCAGCAGGTCGCTGACATCATGGTCCGCAATGTCCTCAACGCTCGACCTCAGGCCGAAATAATGGCAGTAGCACAGGTCCTCTTCAAAGAACGCATCGGCGCAATGCCCATAGTGAACAACGAGGGAAAACTAAGTGGCATGGTCACCAGAAGCGACATCCAAAGAGCCTACCTAGGCCTAAAAGTACACCCCCTCAGCTCCCTAACCAGAGAAACGAAACGCTAGCCTCTGATTCTCCAAACAAACAATCCGCCAATCAAAAACCCAAGCGCCAATCCACACCCGTCCTGGGCGCGACGAAGTCCGCGCCCCAAAACCAATCCCCGTCCCTACGGCCATTGTCAGTCGGGTTGCGCCAGTGTCATCTACACAGCAAATCAAAACAGATCTCTGTGTTAGCAATCTTCGATTTTGAGAGGGAACTGGAAAAGCATTCGTTATTCCCTCAGGCATCTATCCAACCCCCAAGCGTCAACTCACACCTATCCTGGGTGCGACGAAGTCCGCACCCCAACACAATCCCCGTCTCTACGGGCCATTGTGAATCTGGGGGGTGAGCTTGAGGGAAAATGGGGAAAACGGGAATTCGAGGAGCGGAGTTTGGTGGACCAAATGAGCACCGGAGAATCTCCCGTTTTCCCCATTTTCACCAAGATCGCCCCCCAGATTCACAATGGCGGAGAGGGGGGGATTGAAAGGCTCCGCCTTTCGATTCGAGCCTTTTTGTCCCTGCGGGGCAGGGGTTCGAATCCTCATAGTACGAAAAATATGATGGCGGAGAGGGGGGGATTCGAACCCCCGGTACGCTCACGCGCACACTTGATTTCGAATCAAGCACCTTCAACCACTCGGACACCTCTCCAGGACCATGTGAGGTCGCAGAATCTACAGCAGCTCCCTGCAAACCTCAATGCTCTGGCGGGCTTCTCCCTTGTAATTTGCGAATTACCTTGAAAATTACTAGATTATCGCGGCTTACATTTTCTCCGGGAGTAGAAGCTTTTCTTTCTGACCGTTTGTTGTCCGCTGCCAGTCTCTTTGGCAACACACGGTTGGAAACGGTACTTTTCTGGAGGTTTACAATGGCTCAAGCGCGAACGATCGAGGATATGCGCGCTCTGGCCGAGTCGCGCGGGGGAGAGTTTCTCTCCGAAGTCTACGTTAACAGTTCTACCAAGCACGATTGGCGCTGTGCCGAAGGGCATACCTGGTCTGCGATTCCCAATTCTATTGCGAGAGGGTCCTGGTGCCCCGAGTGCTCGGGAAGACGAGCACTGAGTATGAAGGACATGCACGAAGCTGCAGCGGAGCGCGGAGGCGAGTGTCTGTCGACGGTATACGTCAACAGCCGCACGAAGATGCGATGGCGTTGTTCGCTGGGTCATGAGTGGGATGCCGTCTACAACAGCATCTTTCGCGGGACCTGGTGTCCTGAATGTGGGCACGAACGGCAGAAGCAGTCGAGCAACGAGAAGAAGACAATCGAGGAGATGCAGGCTCTTGCTGCCTCGCAGGAAGGACTCTGTGTGTCGACTGAATATCACAACATGCACACAAAGCTGCAGTGGATGTGTAAGTTCGGTCATAACTGGTGGGCTAAACCGTATTGCGTCAAGCAGGGCACCTGGTGTCCTCATTGTGCGGGGGTCGCTCCTCTCACGCTGGAGGAGATGCAGTCCCTTGCCGCGGCTCAGGGCGGAGAGTGTCTCGCCGTTGCATACGTAAACACCAAAACTGCGCTTCCCTGGATTTGTGCTGAAGGGCATACCTGGGATGCAACGCCGGATAACATTAAATCCGGGACCTGGTGTCCCTTCTGTGCACCGAATACCCGTGTGACCTTGCAGGATATGCAGGCTATCGCACTTTCCCGCGGTGGGGAGTGCTTGTCTCGCAGCTATAAAAACGCTCGCACGAACATGTCCTGGCGTTGTTCCCATGGACATCGATGGCGAACTACCGCTGGTAGTATTCGGGCAGGCAAGTGGTGTCACCGTTGCAGCGGAAGGATGCGACTGACTATCGGGGAAATGCGTCGTCTGGCAAAACGCAAAGGAGGTCTTTGCTTATCCTCCGCCTATGTTAATGCCTGGACGCATCTTGATTGGCAGTGCGCAGAAGGTCATACCTGGAAGGCCTGTCCGGTTTCGATTAAGCATGGAGGTACCTGGTGCCCCTACTGCTACCGAGACCGAATTGCAGCTCAGGCAGCCGCTCGTGTGGATGGCGCATAATCAACGGAGGTGATCCGAAGGCGCTGAACACATAGCTGGGGTGGTTTCGGAATTGGTTTTATACGTCCGTTTCCACCTCACATTTTTTGTCCGTCTCGATGCAATAGAAATTAATCGCGGAGCACACGGAGCAGGGACTGCTGTCAGCATCGCCCTCCGCTTTTTGCCTTATCCTCTATGCGTGCCCTGTGTGCTCTGCGTTTCAAAAACTCGAAGTATCGAGAGTCACAGTGTTTACGCTTTGGTGGTGTTGATTGTCTTTGGTCTTTTTGGAGGGTGGGGAAAATTAAACACAGAGCACGCAGAGCACCCAGAGG
>JAUIMJ010000377.1 GCA_030433295.1 bacterium
TCCCCGCCCCGCGCTCAGTATATCTGTCTTTTGGTCACGCCAATGGCGTGACAATATACCCCTAATCTATTGCCCCTAATCTATTACAAGGAACGGCTGACGCCGTACTTTAAATCGTTAGGGGTGTATACCTGGTAGATGAGCGTTCTGCCCTGAGTTGACCATTATACCCCAGGAACCCCGTCTGTCCCCACTATATTTTAAGGAAGGGCTTACTTAATCTCCTCTGGCGTCCGGAGCAATGTTCACCACAAGTGCACTGTTTACGGGTTCTACCGGCGCCAGGGCTATCTGCCCCTGCCCGGGGCGTTCTCCGCGTTTTTCAGCTTCGCTTGCGTAGAACATTCCTGTGCTGCCACCGCCATCCAGGAGCACGGCGCAGCTGCATGCAAAAAGAGTGTGAGCGATATCTGCTAATTCGGCGGGGGATACTCCGCTGCGACCGGAATCAAAAACCGCATGTCGACCTAGCTCAGCGATGGTGTTCGCGCTTCCTTCTGCCGCAATTAGATACACGTCTTCGTCATTCCAGCAGAACGCGGTGCGTGCAGCGACGTCTACAAGCGCATCGTTCGGGTACTGACTTATCAAAAACTCGGTCCTGCCTTCTCTCGTTCCAAAGAAGAGGGGTCGCCCGGTTCCCAGGACAAAACCATCAGACAGTTCATCCGGCGTTTCGGGTCGCCCTGAGCAGATACCGTATGCATTCTCAAACAAAGTGCTTGTGACTATCTCAATGGGGAGGGCTTTACCGCCGCCAAGAAAATGCCGGATTCGTTCACTTATATTTTTCCCTGCACAAAGGGCCCAGCCATCGGAACGAATACTTTCATTCTCCAGGGGGCGCAGGTAACTAACAATGTGCTTCTCGTCCGGAAGCCTGAGGGCTCCTGAATCTCCGGTAATATCGACCAGGGCAAAGGGGTTCTCACACTGCGCACCGGACTCTGAAAGGCTTCCCATATTTGTCCACAGGGAAATGTCGTCGGGGCCGGGATGGGTGTTGAATTCCACATTAATATCCGTGTCACCAAAGATTCTCAGCGTCGTTTTGAGGTCGAGTTGATCTATTGAAATCGTTCCATCTGCTCGATAGCGCAACGAGGGCCAGCGCGCTTCAGGCGAGCTTACCTCGTAGAGCAGGCCTTTGCGCACAATCGGTCCGCGGAGCCTTCCCATATACGGGGCATTCGGATTGAGATATGCACCATTCACGGCCGCGAGGATGCTGCTGTCTGTGTTTTCTTTGATGAGTTGCTCAAACGCACGTGTTTGCAGGGGGCCGGAAGAGCCGCTGATTATGTCGAGTTCGAGATTGCCTGAAAGAGCTTCTCTTGGGATCTTGATGCTGTGTATCGTGGTTCTGCCGTTACTAAATGTGAGGCGCTGATAGATGAGACCGGCATCCAGCTCGCGGGGCGCGTCATGGTACGGAGGGTAGAAGAAGAGGAATGCAGCAGCGAACGCAAGGAAGGAATACGACGCTATCCGGGCGATCTTCTCCACAGAACTTAAATCGAAATGATGAGAAACGTTGAAATGACTACCACGATCGCATAGCTGACAGCGTCTGTGGTCGCAAAGACCACGGGATCCTCATCGAGTTGTCCGCGGTGTGCAATAAACCACACTCTCGTAATCCAGTAGAGCATAACGGGGCAGATTAACCATACTCCTTCCGGATGAGTATAGAGAGAGCGAACCTGATCCGAATTGACGTAGAGTGCCAGTACGAGGACGGAGAGGTATCCGCTGGCAACTCCGCAGGAAGAGAGAAGTCCGAGGTCCTGAACAATGTACCCTCGCCCCTTGGTTTCTGAGGCCTCGACTGCGAGCAGCCCCTGCAGCTCAGCAAAGCGCTTGGCGAACGCAAGACTCAGGAAAAAGAACATTGAGAAAGCGATGAGCCACTCACTCACGTCCACCATTACCGCCACGCCGCCGGCCAGTACGCGCAGCGTGTACAAGCAGGCCAAAAAGATACTGTCGGCGATGACTATGCGTTTTGCATACAAGCTGTAGCTCGTTGTGAGAAACAGATAGAGAAGAACCATGGCGAGAAAGTCGGTAGAGACCAGGGAGGAAATTGATATGCCGGCACAAAAGAGCAGCATTCCGAGAATGATTGCCTGGGGGATTGAGATCGCACCTGAAGCAATCGGTCGCTTGTATTTGCTCTTGTGGTTTCGATCATTCTCAATATCGCAAAGGTCATTGAGCAGGTAGACAGAGGAGGCGATAAAGGAGAACCCAAAAAAGGCCATACATAATTGTTGGATATGGTCCGGGTTAAGCACCTGGTGGGCCATCAGGGCCGGCAGGAACAGAAGCAGGTTTTTTGCATACTGATGAACCCGTATTGCTTTAATCAGTGTTTTAATTCCGTCTTTTTTCTCGTCAAATAATCGAATTTCAGGAAAACGGGATGCCAGCGACTTTCGGAAGCCGGCACTGCAATTGACGGCGATTCGCTCTGTGGCTTCCTGCCAAATCGGGATATCGGCGGACTCATTTCCAGCATAGGAAAAGGCTTCTCCCTGGTCGAGGCTTTTGCGATGTTGAACAATTGCCTTCGCCTTTGCGTCGCCTTTCAGGTTCTGCTCTCTATTGCTTGCGATTACGTCGGAGAAGATTCCGAGGTGATCGCTTACCTTTTGTCCGATTATTTCATTGCTGGCGGTCGCGAGTACCAGAGTTCGTTTTCTCTCGTGTTCCGCCTTGAGGAAGGATACGAAGTCGGAGTTATAGGGAAGGATTTCTACATCGGGAGTAACGCGACTAAAAACCTCCTGCTTGAGATGCGACTTGCCTCGCAGCAGCCATAGAGGAATCAAAAGCAGATAAAAGAGATTGCTCCGGCAAAGCAGCACTATCGCTTCAAACAAAAGATCGCCGGCGATAAGAGTCCCATCGAGATCGACGTAGAGGGGAACATCCTTGTTTGCGTCTTTACTCATTTTTCCCCGTAGTGTTTTTTTGCTCCGCTGCGTTTTCCTCGGGCACAGGTGGTGCACAATCGACAGAGGAAAACTCAGACGGGTGGGCCTGCAAAAATTCCCTTCTTACAAACACCGACCATTGGTCGGCGCCTGCTCCTCGCTCAGGATACACCTGGCACCAGTCGGCATCGAGCAGGAGCAGACTGCTGAGCGCTGTTCCGCTTTTCCATAAAATGCTTCCCGGTTTTGTCTTTTCAATGTAGTCGCGCCAGTTGCCAGCCCCCCTGAGTGCCGACAGAAAGAGAGAGACAATGTCCGGATCATTGATGTTAGTGCGTCCATCGATTGGCACGGTGACGATCGTATCCTGCTTTGAAGTGTTGTAGCGATAGAGCAGATACCCACCATCATCAAAGGTGTTCATCAGTGGGAGAGGAGTATTGTTCTCCAGCATAAAGTCGACTGCTCGAATCGGAGTTCTCTTGAAATCCAAACCGCTGCTATCCAGAGCGGCGATGTTTTTTGCTGAGCCCAGGAGGCAAAGAAGAAGCAGACCCGCGATACCCAGGGGAGATACGCTTTCTATTTTGTTTGTCCCACGTGT
>JAUIMJ010000378.1 GCA_030433295.1 bacterium
CTGGACCGGCGCTTCGCAGGAGGGAATCTACCTTTCGTTTGCCTTTGCCTTGCTGGGTGTGTTTTCGCTGCTTCGGCTGCCGCGGGCGCTAAAACTACTTAAGTACGGTGAGATTGCGTATGCGGAGAAGAGGGGATCCTCAAGTAGTCATGTGCATGTTGGGCGCAAAGGGGCGAATCAGATTCTTACATTTTCATTTTCAACTTCACGGGGTGAGCAGCATACCTATACACGTCGTTTTGCCAAGAAGAACATTCCGGAAGAAGCAGTAGAAGTTTTGTGTCTCTCGGATCGGCCTTCATGCTTTATCGAACGGCGCTTCCTGCCCACCTGGCTCGAAATTGACGAGAAGCAGGTTGGACTTGGGGCGAGAGTATATCTTGTTTATTTCGTTCCGGCTGTGTTTATCCTGATTCATACGCTCGGATTTCTTGTCGTAGGTCTATGAGATCGGGGCAGTGCCGGAGGTTGATACTTCCCGGTAGTACTTTAATTTTTCCTATTTTGGGAGCTAATTACCCTTGAACGAACTCGAACACGAGCAATTAAAGGAACAGGAGATCGTTGAGCAGGAGCTTCCGGAGTTTGCTCGCTCATTCCTTCTGGACTGTAAGAATTCATTTGAAGAGCGGGGTTTTGCCTTCTACGGATTCACAAAGAAAGAGTTACGTGGTCCTTTATTTGTCGCGGATGCTCAATATTGTGTGACCTGTGTGGGCGATTCTTACGAGACTATCGCGCACGGCTTCTCTTCGCAGAAACCCGGAAAGGGTCTTGCAGGGTTTTTTGGTCTGGGTGCCAGGACTCTTTCAAACCTGATGCTGCAGACACTGTTTGAGAACGGATACCGCCTCATCACAACTGACCTTGAGCGGCGCGCTGGAGCCACCGAGATTCCCGGTGTTTCGTGGCGGACATTTGAGAAGCAAACGCCCTTCGAGAGTGCCCTGGCTCAACATCTCGAGAGTAAGAAAGAAGTCCAGGAGAGCGAAGGTTCTTCACCTATTCGAATCGACCGCCTCGAAGTGTATTACGATTTTCCAAAGAATTATCGGCAAAATGGGAAGTACGGAAAGCGATAGCTTGCTGTCGAGCCCATGTCCCTCTAACTATCCTAGGTAGCCTGCTCCCGGTCCCAGATGCCGGAGGGCAAATCCTTAATGTTACTCATGAAGTAGGCTGGAATTCGCGCTCACGCTCTTCTGCGCTTAGTTGAGCGCTGACGATCAAAGAGAATTCCTGACGCGGTTAAACTTGACCAAACTACTATTCTTTTATAGCCTTAGCCGAGGAATGATGACAGGTAGTAAGGTTTTATCGTTCCGTATTGCTTACGCTTTTGTGGGTCTGAGACAAGTTTAATTGAACTTGTCTTTCTCCCACAAAGGTTAAGTTAGGAAAGGAAGACGGAATGACTAACGTCACAGAAGTCTTAGCTGCTGCGCAAAAACACCCCGGAGGAACCTGGGTGATTCGGGGTGAGGAATACCGACATCCGCCTGACGTCGGAGTGCGTGAACTCGGACGGGCGATTTTTGCATCAGAATGTCGGATTGTCCTCCAGCCCGATGTAGCCAACCATTTGATCCCCTCGTGGCCTCTGCGTTATCGGGTCCGGGTGATTGAAGAAGGGCTGAGCGAGGTGATCGATCTTATGGAACTGCTGCGCGAGATTGGAGCAGAACCTGACCCGCTGTCTGCGAGCGGATCGGTCAAGATCCTCGTGGAGCATGAAAGCGCGGCGGTCGAAATTCTTGAACGTATCCTTGGTTAAACCGACTCTCTGGTTTTATCGCATTACTGTGCGTGAACGAGCGACACCTGTCATCGTTCCGCATCGTACATTTCCTTCCGCTCGAGACTCTACAGGCAGGCAGGTGCAAGGACGGAGTAATCGTGGTAAATTCACGTAGCATGTTCGTCTCTTCCGGGTCTGTAGTGATTCGAGTTCTGCAAGGAAAATGCTGCTTCTATCCAAATTTCTTCTCGTCCCAATAATCATTGCTTTAATTAGTCTGGCTGGCCGTATCTGGGGTCCACGAATAAGTGGCATGCTGGGTGGTCTGCCGATAATCGCAGGCCCAATCGTTGTGTTCCTCACTCTGGATAACGGGGTGGAGTTCGGCCTTGCATCTGCTCGAGCAGCACTGGGTGGGGTGATTTCTCTGGCATTATTCTGTTACGCATATGCTTGGGTCTCAAAAAATCATGAAATGCCTGCTAGCATGCTTGCAGGTTTGAGCGCATTTTTTGTATTCACCGCTGTGGGAATGCACATAGCGCTGCCCGTGACCATTTACTTTCCCCTGGTGCTGCTATTGCTTACCGCTATAGTCTGTATCTTTCCTGAGCATACCCCCAATGTTGAGGCCCCCAGTGTAGGGGGAGCCAGTCTAGGGGGAGCCGCGGTTCCATCTAATGAGATTGCCTTCCGCATGCTGGCAGCCGCCTCGCTTGTCCTCCTTCTTACTTTGTCTTCGACAATCCTCGGCCCAGCGCTGAGCGGTTTGCTTGCACCATTCCCCATAGCGGGAAGCATTTTGGCGGGTTTTACTCACCGGGGTAGCGGCGCTGGCGCAGCGAGATATCTGCTTTTTGGTTTTACGCAGGGATTGTTTGGTATGGCGGGTTTCTTCTTTGCCTTCGCGCTTTGTTTGCCTGACTTTGGGGTAGTCGTTACCCTCATTTTTGCCATTACTTTCACTCTGGCGGTAGGGAAGACAGTACATGGGTTTAGCCGTTTTCGAGAACTTAGGAAGGCGGTGATTATTGAGCAGCCGTCGACCTTTTAAGCGGACGATATGACTTCAACAACTTCTAACTTTCGCATCTTACGCGCTACACAAGAGCATGTTTCCCTTATTCACTCTTTTTCAAAAGAGATGGCAGAGTGGGAGAAAGCAGAGTTTAATCTTACTGAAGACGAACTATCTGCGATGATGTTTGGCGAGCGAGCGGGACTTGAGGGCCTCATAGCGACCCTTGATGACACAGCGATAGGCTTTGCAGTTTTTTTTCATAACTTCCCTACCTTTTCGGGGAAGAAGGGGCTTTTCATCGAGGATATCTGGGTGACCCCTTCTCGCCGAGGAAAGGGCTTTGGTAAGGCTCTCCTTGCAGAGCTTGCACGACTTGCGGTCGAGCGACAATGCTGTCGACTTGAATGGTGGACTATGGACTGGAACACCAGCGCCAGAGAGTTCTACAAGAGTCTGGGAGCGATAACAAAGGAGCAATGTATCATTCATATAATGAAAGATGATGCGCTTCAGAGGCTTGCTGCCCATCAATTCTAAGAACAACTGTGGGCTGGCGGCTCGCGGATGAAGTGCCTTGCAGGAGCGCCTGAGCGTGAATTTGAAGATAGCCATCATCGCTGAATTCAATCCGGAATCTGAAACGCATGCTGCGACTGATGCGGCGATACAACACTCTGCGACGCATCTCGACCTATCAGCGCAGTCTGCCTGGATTTCGAGTGAAGAACTCACCCCGTGCATATTCGAAGAATATGACGGGATTTGGGTGGGACCCGGCGG
>JAUIMJ010000054.1 GCA_030433295.1 bacterium
ACCAGGTGTGGTCGCTGTCGCGTATCACACTTCCGGCGTTTCCTCTTCGTTTGCTGTGATGACGTCGTGATATTCCCCGTCGCTGAAAGCACGGCGAATGCGCAGCAGCGCATCGAGTTCATCAGGCGAAATGTTTTCGTTGCCAGCGCATGCCGTATCGCCGATGAGGACCCGCAGGGAATCCTTGTGCTCGATAATCAGCCAGGCAAAGAAGTATTTCCAGGGTGTGAACTGCTCGATGGCGACATCAAGTTCCGCGGCTGTGGAGGATTTCGTGATTGCACCGCGACCGAAGAACGCCTTGAGCACCTCGGATGTATCGGGTTCAGTGCGGAGATTCAGAGCGCTGAGGATCGGCTGCACGTCGGAATCCTCAGTGCGCGCACGGTGTTTCTCACGCAGGCGATCGAAGTCTTCCGGAGACAAGCTCAGTTCGATTTCCGTGTCCCAACGCATGCCATCGGGCGTCCCGTAGCGGAAGAGAAGTCGGGTAGTGGAGAGGGCTGTGTTCATATTACGTGGGCCTTTCAAAAGAGAAGAAGAGGGTTGTTTGTACGGTGAACGCCTTCACCAGAACTCTGGTCAAGGCATTCACCGCTCTCTGATGAAAGAAAAACCTTCGTGCCAGCCGTAACTCACATCAGCCGTGCTCAGGAGAGTTACGATTGCATCTCATTCTTACTCGTGTGGCCGTAGTGCAAGTGAAGTAGGGGGGAAACATGTCCTGATTCATAAAAATGTTGTGGTAGCCCCTTCCTGAATAAACCGTATGGAAGAAAACCGAGAGGGGCTACCAAGGGAATTGAAACGTCCGTTCACACACTGACGATTGTCAGAGTTCGACGGTTTGATAATTTGAGGGATTGAAGTTGATGACCTCCGCAAAAGGCGGTTTCAGCAACCACCCTACGATGTCATCGCTCAAAAGCAGGCCGTTGTGCTCTTCACAAAGTCGGAAGAACTGATGCCGACGCTCCCCCGGGATACGAAGCGTATCCGAGCCGCCAAACACGTAATTAACGAAGTCTCGGACTTCCTCGTCACGTTCCGGAGTCCGTGGTACCTCCATGACCTCAATCTCGAAGGATACCGAACGAACGTCCTCGAACGAGTTCGCACGAGCATTTGCGTCGCCGGCCTCTTTCCGAGCGCTGACCTGGAACTCGGAAACCACGCTTGGGGCTTTGAATCCGAAGAAACTTCCGAGCACTTCGTTGCAGGCCGCGAGACCAAAGCCCTTTGTGTCCCCAATGTAGCTCACGCCGCCATTGGGGAACACATGTCTCGGGTCTGTGGTTTCGTATCCGTCTTCGTCGTAGGCGATACCACTCGGTAGCGCGAACTTCTTACGACAGAGATTCTCGTTCGAATTCGGGGTAGCCAAGCATTCCTTGAGTCCGATGACCGCCTTGCGGACTTTCCCCATGGCAATCTGTGCCAGAGTAAAGTCGAGGACGAGCGAGAAGCCAAGAAAATCAGCCGTGGGTAGCCCCCAAGAGACGGTGTCGGTTGATGCCCGAGGCGACTTCTGTCCACCTGGTGCCATGCATTCGACGCGCCCACCACGGGTAATAACACGGCCAACATATCCTGCCTCGGCGATCTTTTTGGCCAACACTCCGGGACATCCGACGTGTCCGGTGTTCGAAACCTGAATGTTTCCGATGCCGGTGTTTTTCGCCATCTCAATCGCCGCATCGACAGCACGGCGCCCAAGCGCGGGTCCGGCAACCTGGTTGCCGTTCCAGTGTTGAATCGAAGGGCGCTCCCAAGCCACCTGGTGCTGTTCCGCAACTGGGTCGATAAGGCCACAGTCCACGCCAAAAGCACCGTGATTAATGAGGATGACATTGTGACCATGGGTTGATACCCCGTTAGCCCAGCCGTCGTTCCCCATCTCGAGACAATGCTCGAGAACTTCGTTCTCACGAAAGCCCAGCAGTTTGTATGCGGGCGTTAGCAAACGTTTCACCTCATCGCGAGGCACAACTACATGTTTACTCATCAAGTATTCCTTTCGAAGGAGACAGGAGGGATGTTTGTTTCGTTTGGTAGGTATTAGTCTGTGGGGCTAACACCGACAATTGCGAGGACCGCAATTATCGATGCAAGCCCGAAAAAACCCTGATTAGGGAAAGAACTACCTCTAATGAGCACCGCGGGTGCTCTAAGAGGTAGCTTCACTTTGCACTACACATATTAAGTATGGAAAAGAGAGTGGGTCTCAGGTGCTTACGCTTTATTTATCGCTGCGCGGTCAAAAGCGACACCGGACTCCTCAGCCATCTTGGCGAGCTCTTCAACTTCCACGTCGGTGAAAAGAAGCCCACCGGCTTTCTCGCTCTCGGCGGCTGAACCCGCTTCGATCTGACCCGGGAAGAGGCAGTTCTCGTTGCCGTGTCCGAGTATGTCGTTCAATACCGCTTTTACATTCTCGCCTTGTGAACGGCCGCCTGCAAAGTTTCCGCAATCAAGTGCGTCAGGATGGGTGACCTGGAAATAACAGGAAATACCCAGCTTTTCGTTCGGATGGTCCTCACCAAAATGTCCTCGGATAGTAGGAAGTGAACCGCCGGAAAAAGCGCCAAACATTTCGTTCGCGAGTGAGAGACCATATCCTTTGTGGTCGCCGAAAGTGACCAGGCCGAATACATCAGCAGGATTTGTCGTGTAGTTTCCGTTTTCGTCGATTGCGCATTCAGGCGGTAGCTCCTTGCCCTCGCGCTTCAGTTGTTGAACTCTGCCCATCGCAATTTTGCTGGTAGCCCAATCAATACAGACGTTAAAGCCGATGAGGTCTTTTGTAGGAAAGCCCCAGCTATGCGGATTTGTGCCGATGGTCGGATACTTACCTTTGAAGGGAACTACCTCTGCAAGGGTAGTAGTGCAATTCGTATAGGCGATATAGCCTTTGTTTGCCGCGTCGATTACGTACCCGCCGCCCCAGAGGTAATGGAAGGCGTTGTCTACGGTGACGATGCCAACGCCGTATTCATCTGCCAATTGCATCGCGCGCTCCATTGCACGAGATGCAACAGATTGTCCCAGTTTGTAATTTGCGTTCCACTTCTCTACGGCAGCAAAACGTGAGGGAAGGACTTCGATCTCCGCACCGGGAACAGTACCGCCGGGACCCGCACCGAAAAGATGATCGAGATGTAGCGCCTTAACGGCATTGTGCGTTTTGATTCCGTGCCAGGCTGCCATGGAGCACCACTTTGCAGCTTCGCGAGATTCCTCAAAATCATAGCCACGCGCCTGATAAGCTTTCGTTACAATTTCGTCGTGCATCTGCACTGGGACTACGTTCATGATGAACTCCTCGATCGTTTTGCAGGGTAATTCTGCTAGTAGTAATTAAATCTTGTTTCCATTTGCGTGGGATAAAGACCTCATCACATTCGATCCTAGGTCCCACGGCAGACATAAGAAGCCGAACAATTACGCTGCTCTAGCGCCTGAAGCAAGCAGGAATGTTAAGCTTTTGATAATTCCCGCAATACTACCATCAAGAATAGAAAAATTCAATGGAAGCATAGAACAAATAAATCCCATATTCACGGGTACTTATATGATTGAATTCGGCCGGGATGGCGTTGGCGGTCTGAAGGTGAAAATCTATCGTCTATCTGAAGCCCGGTCAGAAAAGAGAGATCGGCAGAGGCGTGGGGCGTTCCCGGTGACCTTGTCCGAGCCGGAGTAGAGGGTTCTTCTCGCTAGTCAGGACATCGCCGAGGGAAATTTGTAAGTTATTGCCCCCCGCAATATACTCGCCTTGTAGTTATTGCACCTTTCCTGGTGCACACCCTCGACAATCGTCTACTTGCAGGTCGTTATCGCTCCTTTGTGAAATCACCTCTGACAGAGTCGTGGTGAATTTTTCACCCTTGTAACCTGAATGGAATTTGTATGCGTAGAGCTTTCACATTTGATGAGGTGGCATTAGTACCGCAGTTTAATAACATTCCCTCGCGTACCGAACCCAATCTCGAGTCCTGGCTCACCAGAGAAATTCGTATAGGAGTTCCGATAATTGCGGCGAACATGGACACAGTTATTGGTGATGAACTCGCGAAGGTACTTCTGCGACGGGGCAGCGTCCCGATTTATCATCGCTTCACTACCATGGAGCAACAGAAGGCCTGGGTCGCTTCCCATATGGATAAAACCTTCATATCCAGCGGCATCCTGCGTACGGAAGAAGTCGTCGAATTGCTAAAACAAGGCGCCTGCGGGGTCTGTATCGACGTGGCTCATGGCCATTCTGAGCGCATGTTCCACTTTATTGAGGGCATCAAGAATGCCTGCCCCGAAAAGCAGGTCATCGCGGGTAATGTTTGTACCGCCATGGCGTATCATGATCTTGTAAATGCCGGCGCAGATGCCGTTAAGGTTGGCGTCGGACCCGGAGCTGCCTGCACAACCCGCATGGTTACGGGATTTGGGGTGCCGCAATTTAGCGCAATTCAGGAGTGCGCTGAAATAGCCGAGAAACTTCGCGTTCCCCTGATCGCGGATGGTGGCATACGAGGCAGCAGAGACGTCGTGCTCGCGCTTGCGGCTGGCGCGAGCAGCGTTATGATAGGCAAGTTATTTGCTTTGACCAAAGAGAGCGCGGCTATCAAACGGAAAGGTGATCACGGACTGATAGAGGCGAAGTATCGAGGTCAGGCCAGTGAAGACTTTCAGAATGAGTTCTACGGAGAGGTGAAGAAAGACACGGTGCCAGAGGGCACGGACTTCTGGACCAGCGTCACCGGCAGTTGCGACGAGCTTCTCGACGAGCTCTTAGGAGGCCTTCGCAGCGGTATGACCTATGGTGGTGCTCGTAACATCAAAGAACTACAGCGCAAAGCTGAATTCGTAGAAGTTGGTTCGGCTTACATGCTCGAGAGCAGGCCCAGAACCGGGAGCTAAGGCCTGGTTTAGCAGATACCGCTGACGCCTGTTATTCCGCACTTTGCGGTACGTCTTTACTTTCGCGGCCTGTGGGCTCATTATTTTCTAACAAATTTGATGTAGCTTCATTTCGTGCTACATATTCCACCCCGGATATGCCCCACACAGGCTACACTTCGGTTTTTCCCATTGTGTCTTTTTCAGCTCAGCAGTCGGCCGATCCCGGTCATCTATTTCGGTATGGGTAGAACATCAGTACCTGCTCCTTTGCGGCCTGACTTCCGCACAGGAGCAACCTGAATAACCAAGGAAAGGTTTTTTCCATTTCCCTCAAACAAGAAAGCCGAACCATGCTATTGGAAGGACTAAAAAGTCATCATCCTCTTCTTCCGGATCTGATCACGGTAGGTGAGATGATGGTCCGCTACGTACCTACGAACGAGGCAGTTGGTCCCGAACCGGGACGCACACTTATTCGCGTTCTTGCCGGGGCCTCAACCAATGTTGGTTGCGGTGTCGCGCACGCGTACCGCGTCGCGGTTCCGAAACCCCTGCGACTTCAGTCCGCTGTGGTATCCATGCTCGTTGATGACGGACTCGGGTACGACATCATCACGCAGGCTGAAAGCTACGGCGCCGAGACCAACTTCATTCACCTGGTCAGCACAAATCCCCACGAACGACTGGAGAACGTTCAGTACGAGATGAGTCGACCGACCTCCGATACCCGCCCGGCGCGTGCGTCCTGGTTTTATCGGGCCAATGGCCCGGTTGCCCGGCGCTGCAGACGGGGCTGCGATATCAAATGGGAAGAGGTCCTGACCGAAAGCGAGACACGCTTGTTGTTTGGCGATTTCATCCTGGCCAGTCTGGATCGCTTCAAACCCAATCAGGATGGGACCCTGTCTTTCCTGCTTGAGGGCTTTGAAACGGCTCAGAGGCTCGGCGTAAAAACCGCCTTCGATACCAATTTTCGGGCCTCCCTCTGGGAAGGACTCGGAGGAATGGAGGGTGCAGTGCCCATGTATCATCAGATCATGCCACACATCGACATCCTGACCGGCAATCTCGGACACTTTGCTGCAATTCTTGGCAAAGAGACAAACCCGAATGAGCTGTCCAGGGAGGCAATCGGGGATCCTTCGGTTGCGGAGAGTCTGATTCGGGACCTGGTCTCCAGGTATCCGCATATCAAGGTCGTCGCTACGGCAATTCGCCATGAAATAAACACCCGACGCCACAACTGGAAGGTCGGCTTGTTTGCGAACGGCGAATTCCATTGGTCTCCACTGCTGAAGAATATGCGCGTTATCGATCGACCGGGTACCGGCGATGCGGTCACCGCACAGGTCCTTGCAGGAATCTGCCTCGAGGACCAGGTGAGTCCGCATGAGGTCGTTAATCGTGCCTGGGCCAATGGCGCGCTCCAGGCTTCTCGTTTCGGTGACGCCTCGCGCTTCACCCTCGTAGAAATTGATGAGGAGTGGCAGAATTACGGCCTGAGCGGAGACCGACGAAATCGTGCGATTATGGCTGCGCGATGAGGTGTTTGCAGTGCCTCTCAAACTCGTGTTAGGAGGCGGGAGCAGGTGTAATCGCCGACACCTTGCCCTGCCTCTGACGCGGGTATTTGAAGGAATACATCGTCCGATAAACGGAGGCGTATTTGATAGTAGATTTCTCTCGAAAGGTGTGAATGTCGCGCTGCCAAAATGCGAAATTCATGCCCGGGTTCTCTCTATACCAACCTGATTCGGTTTTGGTTATTCAGAGTTGCCCACATTTCTTGCTCTTTACCATTACTCGTTTTGATTTCGCCACTCGTGACAATTGCGTCACTCGGGGCGTACACAAGTGTTGATTCCATCGTGGTTCTCGGAAGTCCGGGGATACGGGATGGAGTCAGCGGCTGATTCTTCCGGTTTTTTTCGGATTACTATCGTTTCCTTTGATTGAGGAGCAAGCATGTCATCAATTTTGATCCGTGCTGCTACAGCGGATGGTCCCGACAACGTTTCGTGCGTGAGAATTCCCGACGAGGTCGAGACCGAGAAAGTCGTGAGTTTTGCGAGAGAGTTCGTGGGACTGCACCAGAATCTCCCAATTCGCAACGGCTTGAGCGCTGTAACGGTAATCCGTATCGCGCTTGGACTGCCGTTGCCGGGAGCTGTTCCGGAGTGTCTCGTTAATCGGAGCAATGTTCCCGAGGAACTACAGGAGGCGTATCTGGGAGTTGAGTCGAGTGCCGACCCAAGCCTGTGCATCTCCGCTCTGATTGCGTATCTCAGCAAAAAAACTGGGCATACGCTCGTTCGTTCCTACGACTGCGAGACGCCCGGTGATGTCGACGACGCCTTTGCGACCATCGTCTACGGCAGTCTCGACAAGGAAGTGGATGTCACCACGATCGCAAGTTCGTTTGAATAGGCGAATTTTTTCGGCTGTGCGAACTGAGAAGGAGAGGGTTTTCGACGGGTTATGGAAAGCCGCTCTCCTACTTTTTTACGCATTTCGTTCTGGCGGCGCGAGCATTCCCTTAATGCGCGACCACAGATGTCTCCCTTCGGCGCTCAGGGACGCCCTCTGCACGTGGATGCTGTATAGCCCCCTCAGCTCGAGCTCTGTTTTAAGTAAGAAGAAACCCGAGTAAACTAATCTTTAACCTTTCCCAATTCGCCTTCATTTGCTACCTAATGCAACTGGGGACCTCCTTGTCGCATCATACGCTACGGGCTTGGGTTTCTGAATACTCTTCGCGCCTCACTTGCATGCAAGGGAAACCGAAATATTCCGAGTAAATCTACTGTCGCTGAGCCACGAGACGCTGCTTGTTCGATTAGAGAGTGGCTGAGTATCAGGTTACAGCCAGGCGCCTGGACGCCAGAGAATGTGAGCAGAGTAACGAAATAATTTAAAACGGGTGCTATGAGAATCCGAATGTTGGCGAAATTTGCAATACTGTGTACCGCGGGAATTCAACTCAGCGCATGTGTGGTTTTTGTACCTCTTCTCGAGAGCGATTATGTACCAGCTCACGAAGCTTCCTGTCCTCTGAGTGGCTCGGTTTCGCAGTATGCACACAGCAAGAAGTCCACATCGGCACTAAATAGCCCGCGTTCGAAACAGGCGCATTCGAAACAGGCGCAGAGGTATCGGCCAACTCCTTCTAGGCTTACGCAAGTCGCGCCTGTAATTGCTGACGCATCTTCAAAAATGCAACCCCTGGCAAGGAAGGTCAGACTTTCTTTGCGCAATAAGACTCTGGCGAAGGCGTCCGGTAAAACAAGAGTTGATAGTCTCATTTCGCAGCTAGGACACTCTAACGATGTAGTGAGAACTCACGCCGCGACAGACCTGGGAATGCTGGGCTCTAAAGCGCAGCGGGCCGTCGTTCCGCTTTCAAATGCTCTCGAGAGAGATTCAAGCAAATGGGTTCGACGTGCGGCGGTGAAAGCCCTGGCAAAAATCGGAACTCCCGATGTACTGGGCCCGCTTACACTCGCCTTGCACGATAGTAACAAGTATGTTGCCCACTCTGCGAAGCAGGCGTTAAGACGCCTGAGACGTTCGTCCCGCAGCTTAGGTCCGCTCTAACGGCCGATTGCCACTTTGTTATTTCGTAACTGAGCGTGCGTCTGTGCGCCACGGGCGCGCTATGTCTTTGATCGCTTCATACTTGCTGTTTACTTCGGTCCACCAGGCAAACTCTTTTTCGTATTTGCCTGTGTCCGAGAGGGCGTCGCTGTAACCAAGTGCATCAAGACTGCGTTTTGCACGCTTCGCGCTAAATGCATCTGAGTTTTTTGCAATATCAACGAGAAAGGGAACCGCCTTGCTGCTCTTCCATTGCACGATCCTCTTGCTTATCAGGGAGCCAAGATCCGGGACCTCTATCGCCTGTACGAGCACCGCTTCCAGATCCGCATTGTCAGCTATTTTTGATAACTCCAGAATCGCCCACCAGCGTGTCTGCTGATCCTTCGAATTGAGCTGTGTGCGCCAGAACGCCTGCAAAGCGCCAGGGTTCGGGTGTCGCGCGAGGGCAGCAATGAGGCAACGTAGTTTCGTCAGGTCCGGCTTCTCTTCAGCAGACAGTTTTGCGTGCATGGACTGCAGCTCTTTACTGGCTTGTAGTGGAAAGGATGAACTAAAAGAAAACGACGGCGCATATCCCTTCTTCGGGGCTGAAACGCAGGACTCAATAAACAGCGCTACTGCTTCCACCGACTTTTTTGCGTCCAGGAGTTCCGAAAGCTGCTGCTCATTACTTTTCGTTTGGGCGCTCGGCGTGGGGACGACGAAAACAATTTCGGGAGTTGGTATAGGTGCTCCTCCGTGGCCTTTTCGTACGGGAGCATCGGAGCCGCCGCAGGAAAGACAGGCTGACGCCAGGATGAAAACCCCCAGAAAGTGAATTCGCGTAATCGGGGTAGAACAGGCTGTTTTGTTGTTAATGTACATGCCGTATGTATTTCCGCTAAGATCCTTGAGATAATTTGCTTACATCCATTGAATGTAACGACCATTTTAAGTGAATACTAAAGTTCAGTCGGAGGCCTAAGCCCATATTATCACAGGCATTCTCCTGATTAAGAAAGGCAGGGTCGGGCAGGAGGAATACGGCGGTCGATGTCGCGCTTAAACAAGGGATAAATTGAATTGAAAGTTTTTTGTTTCTGAGACGACCGTAGGAGTCATGGATACGAAATCAGAACTACTTCGATACGCTATGAGTGATTTCCACAGAGTCAGCAGAACAAGAAGGTGTGAGCGATCTTTCTCAGGCTCGCTCCCTTGGTCTTTCTTTCGGGGGCCCTTCTTCCGGGGGTCTTTCTTCCGGGTTCTCAGTGTGCTGCTTAGCACGTACCTACTTTTTGGCCTTGTACCCGCTCCGGTCTCGGCTGAGACCGGGGATCCCGAAGTCGGCATTGTTCAATGGAAACGGGATTTTGATGCAGCTCTTTTAGAGTCAAAGAAGACCAGGAAACCATTATTCGTTCTCTTTCAGGAAGTTCCTGGCTGCCACGGCTGCAAAAAATTCGGCCAGACGGTCCTCGTTGATCCCCTTATCGTCGAAGCTATTGAAACCCTGTTCATCCCCGTATTGGTTTACAACAATCGCGGGGGAAAGGACGCTGAACTGCTCAAACGCTATAGAGAACCATCGTGGAACTTTCAGGTCGTTCGCTTTTTGGATGCGAGCGGTAAGGATATCTTGCCACGTAAGGACAAGGTATGGACCAAAAAGGGCATTGTGCTGCGCATGATAAAAGCCCTTGAACAGTCTGAGCGTACCGTACCCTCATATCTTCGCGGCATGCAGGCAGAATACACAAGCAAGCTCGAGACCCTCGCAATAGCAATGTACTGCTACTGGACAGGTGAGCGGGTTCTTGGTGCTTTACCTGGTGTAGTGAAGACAGAGGCTGGATGGATCGACGGTCGGGAAGTGACGAGGGTGTGGTACGATGCGGACCTGATTCAGCCAGAAACAATCGTAGAGCGTGCAATGCATGCGCGCAGCGCCGACACACTGTTTGTGCACAATGATGTTTTGCTAGCCGCGAAAAAAGGTGGAAAACAAATCTATGGGTTCCCGCTTAGTAAGGCCGGGGTGTTACGAGAAAGTCGCTACTCCGTGGCCAAAGCCAGCGATCAGAAGCGACAATTACTCGGAACCGCCTTCCAGAGTCTTACGCTCTCTCCGTATCAGAGCACTAAGGTCAATGCCTTTGTCCGTGAAAACATAGATAGGGCCAGAGGCTTTCTCAGTCCTCGGCAGCGTACCATGCTAGATCGCAGTATCCGTTGATCTCTCATTAGTGCGTAGTCTGGAGTCTCTGGATACGCGCAATATTCGTTGTAGTCGGCGTCATACAAGAGCGACATAACGTATTGAAATAGCCTTATCCTGTTAATTTCACGTTGCTTTTCCGTTCAGCCCGGGGCAACAATCTTGACAAGCAACTTCGGCAATGCCAGAATTCCTTAGTTTTTCAATCGGGTAGTTTCAGTCCTCTGCGCATTTGGTCTCCTCCTGAGACGAGGTGCGCAAGTAGAGTCCATTTCCCAGCCTGCACCGGCTGAATTCCCTAAGTAATGAGGTTTTAACCCATGAGCCACGAAACCATCGCTGAGTTCCGCGAAGAGTCCTGTCAATTGCTAGCACCCAAAACCCTCTGGGGCCGTATCCATGAATCTCGTCAGCACCTACAGTTGTACCTGAACGTGGCCATCGACCACACGACGCAGAAAAGCGATCGCGTGCAAAAGCTGGTCCGGAAACGACTCGGCCCGAGCGCTGCTCTTCGCTTGAACGCGGAGCGTGGAGAGTTAGGAACCGCACGGATCGGACTGAGTAAGTTCCTCTCGGAGGTCATCGACGCGCAGCCTGGCGAATCCATTGGAGATATCCTTGCTCGAATCGACGAAACGGATATCGACGTTCGAGCGCGTATCGATATCCTGCAAATGATTGAGGGATTACGAAAAGCGCTGCTCATCGTGCTTTCTGCGCCGTCGCAGTTTGTCGAAGTGAGCTGGCGGCATAACGGCGAATCCCTCGACGATCAGCGAGAGTCGCTTCTCACCGAGATCGACACGTACTGGATTCCCAGTGCTCATCTGCATCATGCCGGATACGCGGTATCGGAGGAAGTTGCTGCTGTGTAGCGAATTGAGTGCGCAATGCAGCGCTCGATGTTCAGGAGGGTCGCGCAGAGGTTATACCTATGGTTACTCTGCGCCACCTCCTAATCTTTCTTAAAGGGTCTACCTTTAAGCGATGCCCACATCCGGACTGATCAATCCCAGGATGAAACGACAAATCCTCTGCGACGAAGACAGGCGTTTACGAGCTTGCGAAATTTCGGATCGTCTGAGCGGTCGTCCATAAAACCGCTGACCGCGTTACCAAAACCGTCAGAGGCCGAACCACTAAGATTCACTCCGCCGATACTCGTAGAGCCTGAAAGCAGGCCCGATGTAGCTGTTGATGCAAGGGAACCGGCAACTGCAGAGTTCTGCTTTTTGGCAAGAGCGGCACGCCCCTCTAGTTTATAAGCCGCTTCATTCATACAGGACTCAATATGACCATCTGCCATGCGAGAGCCTACTTTTTTATACTTGGCATTCTCTACTAAATTTGGCTTTGGGCTACACGCCAGCATCCCGCAGGCAAGAAAAGCGGATACTACCAGTGAAAACTGCTTCATCTCCTTCAACTCCGAAAAATAGTGTGATTAAACGTCATGGAAACTGAGCGCACTATAGGGGAGTGTGAAAAAGCATACAAATCGCAATTTTAATGGTGCTTTGACTTTCCCAGTCGAGGAATTTCGGGCTATCCTGTTCGGAAGATTTGAGCACCCTGTCGCCCTGTTAGCGATGCGGGAAATAAAATGACCAAATACGGGGCAGTAAGGCGTTTTCGCGAATTACCTCTATTAAATGGGGAAATGCTATCCGCGTCGACGAATTACATGCGTTCTATTTTGACATAAAACTTGGGCTTATTTTTGTTATGATGAATCTTGGAAGAATTCTTACTTCATGTGCGGCTCTCGGGCTTGTTCTCGGGACTACGGCCTGTGGTGGTGGTTCCGGCGGCGGTGACGGCGGTGGAGATACCACCATGCTGACAACTATCGAAGGTACTCTGCGCACTGCTGCCAGTGCATCTCGCGTTCTTGGACCCGGAGAGGGTGGTATCGCGGGGGTTACCGTCGGTGCCCTGGGCGACTCTGCGGTAACCGATGAGAACGGAAATTTCAACCTCAGTGTTGACGGTGCAATTTTCAGCGGAGGCACAGTTGAGTTTACCTTCAGCAGTGAGACTATTGCAGAAACTGCTATCCTTGAAGGCGTTCCCGGTGGTCCAGGTACCATGGCGTTTACTGACTTTTTTCTGGAAGACAGTGGCCGAATCACGGGAGAGTCACTCGACGCAAATGGTGAAGTGATTGGAACTACCCCAGGTGGTCGTCTCGGTTGTTCCGTGACCCAAACCTTTGTTGACGGGGGTCTCGGTGCGCTGTGGAAGCCTCATTCTGAGCGAACGGGGACGGTAGTAATCCTTATGCCTGCCGAGTATCGAAACGCTGACGTGGTCGTATACAACAACTCTGGTGATGTCGTGGACGGCCCACTGATTCGTGACTGTTGTTCGCACAATGGTGGTCGTGAGCACGTGTATCTGACCCGCAGTTCTGGCGACCTAGCCGGCGCCGGTGTGCCTTTAACGGTTCAGTTTACGTTCAGCGATGGATTCAGCGATTGCCGTACCGTGCCGGATCCAAACCAGCGCTACGATTGATTTTTAACAGAATGCCTTCATTCCCCGACTCGCTTCGAGGAGGAAGGTATTTCTGCAGTCAAGCGTGACATGTAAGGGCCCCTCCTTTCGGTGGGGCCTTTTTTATTGCGTCACTCTTGTATCGAAAAGCTGATGTACCAAAAAATTGGCTCGTTTTGTGGGGAAACCCCGGGCACGGACTTGTAATGTTTACGCATGCAGATTAACGTCCGCCACAATAGGAATGCTGGTGGTGCCTCGCATTCTCATTGGTTTCTTCGACTTTGATTATTGCAACCGTGGCGACTCGTCCGGTCTTATTTCGTCGATGCTGTGGACAAGGATACTGAAGAATTAACAGATGATCACTCGGCCTTAACGGTAGAGGATATTGTGAGTTTCCTGCGATCTCACGATGTCCAGGACGCGGTTCCCTTTCTCGAGGACCTGGTCGAAGAGACGAACGTCGAGATAATCGTTGAGGCACTGCAGACTCTGTCGCCGGAGATATCCTCTGGCCTCCTTGCAAGTATCCAGCCTCAAACCCGTGTAACCATATCCCGTGCCCTGGCGCCTAGATTGCGTAAGCAGTGGCACCTCCTGGAAACCTTCCCTGAGGGTAGCGTAGGGCGCTTGATTGATCCTACCGCGGCAGTTTTTTCACCCTCTGATACCGTTGGGGATACGATCGAGGTACTACGGGACCTCGTTCATAAAGAGTTCGTAACCTATGCCTTCGTCGTCGGTGACTCATCCGAGCTGCTCGGGGTCATTGTAATGCGAGAGCTAATGTTTGCAGAACGAAACCAGTGTTTGTCTGAAATAATGATCGCAGATCCCTTTTTTCTCTCAGCATCAGACCCGGTTATGGAGGCACTGCAAAAAGTTATCACCAGACATTTTCCGGTGTATCCGGTTACTGATGAAAACGGAGCATTTCTCGGCGTTGTTCGAGGGCATCGGCTTTTTAGTGCACAAGCAGTTGAAATTAGTGCCCAGGCGGGGGCGATGGTGGGTGTTGAGAAGCAGGACCGCCTTACCACGCCATGGCGGCGCAGCCTGCGCTACAGACAGCCATGGTTGCAGTTGAACGTCTTCACCGCATTTATTGCGGGTGGAGTGGTGAGCGTGTATCAGAACACCATCGATCACTACGTCATTCTTGCCGTGTTTCTTCCGATTCTGGCCGGGCAGGCTGGGAACACCGGTTCACAGGCCCTCGCTGTTACCGTGCGGGCGTTAACGCTCGACCACTTTAAGAATAAGAATGTGTTTCTGCACTTCAGAAAGGAGTTCTTCCTTGGTATGGTCAACGGGGCCCTTGTGGGGCTCACAGCAGGCTGCGCCATGTACATACTGGCAAGAGGCAATCTACGGGAAGAGGCTCTCCAACTTTCGACCATAGTTTTCTTTGCCATGACTATCAGCTGCGCCTGGAGTGCATTGTCCGGCGCGGTACTTCCCTTCATTCTTAGAAAAATAGGCACTGACCCAGCCACGGCGGCAAGTATCTTTCTCTCTACGCTGAGTGATGTGGTCAGTATGGGAAGCATGCTCGCGCTGGCCGCCCTGTGGTTCGGTCTGTAGAAAATGTGGCCAATACCTAGCGACCTAGCTGTCCTTTCGCAGATGCTTATAAAGGCTCTCAGGCGTTAAGAAGATAAATTCATAGCGACCAAAGGAGATGCTGTCTCCATCTTTGAGAATCTTTTCCGACTTCGCAACCTCAACTCCATTTAAGCGAGTTCCATTGGTGGATCCCAGATCCCGCAGACCGTAGCCGCGACGTCGAATACTTATGGCGGCATGCCGCTTAGACACGGCAAAGTCTCCCATGATGATATCTACAGCCCCCTGAGATCCTATGGTGTAATTCAGTTCATCACCGGGCTTGGAACCTTTCTGCTTCAGCAGCGGAAATACCGCTTCCTTCAGAGCCGACATTTCGTTTGCATCCTTCATCAGTTCGCTGGACCTCATGAAGAGCAGTGTTTTGCGACGCAGTCCCTTTGCATCTTCTATCTTTCCGCTGTGGATCCTGCTTCCAAGAAGGGCAGGAACGGGGAAAAATGACAAAAAGTCATCTTTCGAGAGACCGGCCGCTTTACGTTTGAGTACTTTGTATTGCACCCGTCCGGAAGGACCGAGAAAATCCTGTAAGCGTCCGGGGTCGGCAGCACCTCCGCGACCCTTGCCGGAAGAAGCTGACCCGAATATTTTCTTCCACATTGGTGATCTTCCCGCTGTATTACGCACATGCCCACCTGTAGCAGAGTATCCACATGCTCAAACGGGCGGAAAGACTATTTTATCGCAAAAAAGCGGGGCACCTCTCGAAAATTCGAATGCATCCCTGGAATAAGGGAATAATCGAGCCAGACTATAAGGTTAGCGCGCGTTGTTGCCGTTATACTTAACAGGGGTACGAAGTACCACCTCGATAAAATTCAACGAACGTGGGAACCGGGAGTTCAGGCAGTTTGAGTAGTATTTCCAACGGATTATCATCGCTTCTAGCGGGCATTCGCTCCGCGTCAACTGGTATCGCGGTATCAGCCAACAATATTGCCAACGCAAACACCCCCGGCTTTCGTCCGAGCAGGGCGGACTTTACCGATGCAGTTCGCGGAACCTTTTCCTCAGAAACCAATCCCGGAGCAGGTAGCTACACGAGTGGCATAAGTCGATCTCCACGGCCGGGCCCCACGATAACCACAGGTCGGGATTTGGATGTTGCCATAGAAGGTGGCGGATACTTTGTGCTCGAAGGAAGGGATGGTGAACAACTGTATTCACGCACCGGTGTTTTTAATGTCGACGAGGCAGGAGATATTCGCAACCAAAATGGACTGCGTGTCCTCGGCTTTTCGGCTGACGGTGCCGGTGGCTTAGCCCCCTTGAATGTAAATGCTGGCGGTGGAGCAAGCGTTGCGACCACGGCGGTAGAATTGCGCGGGAATCTCGATTCAAGTTCCGCCCAGGCGCCTGCAATTCCGGCCGGTCCGGGCCTGGACTTTGCTGATTACAATGCAGATGCAGCCTTTTCTACCTCCTTTGAAGTTATCGATTCCCTTGGTGAGTCGCACGACGTAAGCGTATTTTTCTATCGCACCGCAAATGCTCCCGGACCAACGTTTGAAGCCCGAGCCGTTATCGACGCCGGGGAGATCGGCGGGGTTCCGGGAGAGGCTACGGAGCTTGGTGCAGCCACGCTGAGTTTCGATACGAACGGACAAAGGAGCGCACCGGTTCCCGCGACTGATATCACGATCAATCCCGCATTTTCTAATGGAGCTGCCATCGGGAACACTACCTTGTCCTTCGAAGGCTTCACTGCATTTGCGGCGCCTTCAAGCCTATCATCCGTGACCCAAAATGGCAGCAGCTCCGGTAGTCCCCAGGGAGTTACGGTAGGGGACGACGGGCAATTGCAGGTTCAGCTCGACAATGGTCAGTCAGTCGTTGCGGGCACCGTCGCGATTGCAAATTTCAACAACCCACAGGGGCTACGTTCTGAAGGCGGAGCACTGTTTAGTGATTCCGCAGACTCCGGCGAGCCTGCGATTGGTCAGCCCGGTACCGGTACCTTCGGAAATCTGCGCGGGGGAAGTTTAGAAGGGTCTTCAGTAGACTATGTGCAGGAGTTCACCAATATAAAGGCGTACGAGGCTCAGTTTAATGCGAGTATCCGCCTTACAAAATCACTTTCTGAACTTGAGGAAGAGATCATCAATATCGCCTAAACACAAACCCTTCACGCCTGGTGTCCTGACTATGCCATCGACACTCGGCTGATAGCCTAAATCAGAGCTCGCGAATCTGCATCCTGGACCTTCAAACATCCGAGTAAACTACATACGCAATAACGTACTATCGGCGATATTATTCTTTCGGAAACTATAATCCCTGCTATTCTAAGCTCGGAGATGTGATGCGACAGGGAGCGTCTTCGGACTTGTATCTATGAAAATTTCAGTGATTATTCCTGCCTACAACGCGGCACATACCGTCGTGGCCGCTGTAGATTCGGCCCTCGCGCAGAGCTATCAGCCCTTAGAGGTCATTGTCGTCAATGACGGCTCCACCGATGATACAAAAGCAATCGCCGAGGGCATAGATCACCCCAAGCTCCAGATTCTCAGTCAGGAAAATGCTGGCGCCAGTGCTGCCCGAAATCGCGGCTATGAGCACGCTCAAGGAGATTATCTGCTTTTCCTGGATGCGGATGACCTGCTTCATGAGAAAAAACTCGAAGTTCAGGTCGCTGCCGCCGCTATGTACCGGGATCCCGACACCGTTTTCTTTGGTAGTTGGGAGCGCTTTTACGCAGGCAGCGAGAAGCGAATTCTCACGCAGTATCCGGATGCTGAATATCAGGCTATCGAACTGCTCAGCTATCTATGGACGAACAACCTGATGGTACACCCTGCGACTTGGCTCGTTCCACGCAGGGTTGTTCAAAAATGCGGACCATGGGATGAAAGCCTTTCTCTCAACGATGACGGTGAGTTTTTCTGTAGGGTGATGCTTTCTGCCAAAAATCTCGTAAACTGCAAAGACTCATTGACATATTATCGCTCCGGACTTGAGCACTCGCTGAGCGGTCAGCAGTCACCAAAGCACCTCTATTCGTATTTTCGCTCGGTTATGAGCTGTCGTGATCGTATCCTTGAGTTCGAAGATAGTCCCAGATGTCGGCGGCTCTGCGCGGATGTCCTGCAGCGATTTGCCTATACCGTATATCCCTATGCCAGAGCATTAGTCGCAGAGGCTGAGTCCGAAGTTCAGCGTCTCGGAGGCTCTGATATAGCCCCGCATGGCGGAGAACGCTATCAGAAACTTTGTCGCGCGGTCGGCTGGAAGCCGGCGAGTGTGTTCCGTGCGATGCTTCGTACATTGGGATATGCCTGCTGAGCTGCAGAGGCGGTGACACGGTAGAACATTCCGGCTGGATTAGCGATTGAGTGAGCTGGTAATATGAGGCATCAGGCAGCAGTACCAGAGGATTGGGTTTATGAGCATCTCATCCCTTGATGCACTCCATCGCATAGCATCTCCATCAGGCATAGCCATTATCGGGGCCTCAGAATCGCCCGGCAAGGCGGGGGAACGCCGCCTGCGCAGTCTTATCCAGAGCGGCTATCAAGGTCGTATATTTCCCGTAAACCCGGCTCGAGAGACCGTGCAGGGTCTTCCCGCCTATTCTTCCGTGCTCGAAATCGAGGAGCCCTGTGACCTTGCGATGATCGTCGTGGGCCCGGAAAGGGTTCCCGAATGTTTGCAGCAGTGCGTCGATAAGAACATAGCCGGTGTAATAGTCGTAACCGCGGGTGCGGGCGGCGAGGGTGATCCCTATTCGACAGCGCTTTCAGACATACTTGCCGGTTCCGCAAGCCGTTTGGTAGGTCCAAACTGCAGTGGAATATTTTCAGCGCAGGGACGCGTTAATCTATTGGGACTTCCGAGCATCCCCTCGGGCTCAGTTGGTGTTCTCTCTCAGAGCGGGAATATTATCGATTCGCTTCTGCATTATGCGCGGGACTGTCCCTTCGGATTCAGCCGCATTTTTGGCGTGGGTAACACACTTGATCTGAGCGTTCTCGACTATCTGCGTTATCTGGGGGAAGATCAGTCTACGGAAGTCATACTGGCCTACATTGAAGGGCTTTCGCAGGCGGAGCGCCTCGTGGAAGTGGCTCATGAAATCCTTCCCCAAAAGCCAATCATCGCAATTAAGGTCGGGGACACCGAAGCGGGGGCCCGAGCATTACAGTCGCATACCGCATCACTGGCGACCGATGCGCGGGTTACCGATGCCATTCTTCGTCAGGCAGGCATCATCAGAGTGCAAGATGCCAACGAACTCTGGGAAACAGCGGTCGCGTACCTCAGGCTGCCACCACTCCGGGGAAAACGAATTGCCCTCATGTCTGAGGGTGGGGGGCATAACGCGGTCGCTGCCGACAATATAAGCCGTTGTGGTTTCCTCATTCCCCAACTCAGCACGCAATTGCAGTCCGCTATTCGCCCTCATTTGCTAGAGAATATGGCGGCCGGAAATCCGATTGACTACGGTGGGACGGCAGAAGAGAATCCCCAGGTTATTCCGAGCTGTGTGGAACCCTGTCTGCGTTCTGAGGAAGTAGACGCTGTCGTAGTCACTGGTTTCTTTGGTGGATATGCGGAGTTCATCGCGGAGCATATCGCGGAAAATGAAGTAGCGGCTGCCCAAACGCTCACCAGGCTTGCCGAATCGTACGATACCCCGCTGCTTG
>JAUIMJ010000379.1 GCA_030433295.1 bacterium
GAGCTGTGTCATATCTCGGACGTAAAAGAAGTAGTTGCGCAGGTAGCTTACGTAATCACGTGCTCCTTTTCTCGCTGCTTCACGGTCACCTGCATTCATGCCTTTGACCATATTCTTGATCGCCAAAGGGGCGTCCTTATCGGCGCGTATCTTGGTTGGATCTTCAGCAGGATTCTTTTTTAGCTTTTTGGGTTCTTTCTTCCCGGGTTTCGCGCTTTTCTTTGCCTGAGCATCCAGATTGACGATTTTTCGATTGAGCTGCCCGTTGACGCGGACGTTCTTGAAAAAGCCGCTGACTGCAGAAAATCCGCTTTTTGGGGGTTTGACGCGTAGTGGTTCAGCTCGTTCGGCCTGTGCCGCAGGCAGGAAATTTTCGAGCTGGACGGGAGGGAAAAAGGCGAGCGCAAATACCGCGGCAAAAAAGCTGCCGACAACTAAGTGCCTGTAAACATTACGCCATACCTTCATAGAAAACCCAATTATGCACCCACTGATCGAGGTCTGTGGGCACTATGCTTCAGAAACAATTACGAAAACCCTAAGAATCTGCGTACCAATGTTATGATTTTGCTGCAAAAGACCGTGACGTATTCACTTCTTTCGGCTGAGGGGCTAAGGTTCCGGATAGGCTTGGTTTTCTTTCGCGATCGCAGCTGAAGAGCTCCCTGGAGCCAAAATGGGGCAGGGGTAAGAATCCGAATGCTCATTCTGTTCGTCGAGAGCGTATAGCCTTCGGGTCAGGCACCGCTGCTGCTTTCGTGCCGGAAAGTTCCTACTGACTCTCGGGTCTGCCGGTAAATCCGATATTTCCAAAGACACGGCGGTCGCAGGGGACAATTCGAAAGAGTTTTTTCCGAATGCTGTTTGCCTCTTCATAGCGCTTTAGCAACCAGAGTGCATGGGCTTTGTTGAGAAGCAGGGTTGCGGGAAAGCGGCTGCGACTGAGCCCCTTGTCACAGAACTCGATCGTCTCCTCGTACTTGTGGCGACATGTTGAACTCCAGGCAAGATTGTTGGCGATGTCGGCGTACAGGTCGTCATCATTATTCTCAAGTGCCAGCCCGGCTCGAAAATACTTCTCCGCACTCCCGGCTTCGCCGTTGTGCAGCATGAAGAGACCCCATAGCGAATAGAAGCGCGGACTTTTGTCGGCGTCGTGCTCGGAGAGGAGGGCCGCAAACATTTCTGCAATTTTTTCGGTGTTCCCCGAAATCATCTCAAGATTGATTCTCTGCAGACGCAGTTCTATGTCCTTGGGGTTTTCTTCTATCAGTGCATCGGCCGCAGCGACGGATGTCGGTAAATCGAATGCACACATGGGAACAAGAAGATCCAGAAGGTAATTCGCACGGGCGGAGACAAGATAGTCTTTACTTAGATACAGCCAGGGTATGCAATTCATTGCATACTCCAACTCGAAGTGCTCAGCACTGTCGACATTGTCGTCGAAGCCATAAACAACCCAGTCTTTCGTCTCCTTCATCTCAGAGCGAATTTCCTGAACCGCGTGTCGCAAAAGCCCAATAAAACGGCCTTTTGAGTGGGCAATTGCCTGCATCTGAGGATCGCACTCCTCTGTGGCGAGCGCGATGTAGAAGACCAGACCAACACAAGAAATAGTTTCGTCCGGACTCTGCGCGAGGTTTTTCGCTATCTGCACAATGCTTGCTTCTGAGACCTTGTATTCTCTAAAGTAGCTGAGTAGTTTTTTCGCCGCGTTCTGTGTGGGGAGCGCCTCGCCGATCAGTAACGGTGGGTAGATAAGATCGTTGAGGTACAATTCGGCCATTTGTCCGAAGGGTTCATCGGGAAACACTGTCGCGTAGTATTCTGACGACTGCAGCGCCAGCGTTTTTGTGATTTCTAAAAGCGCGCTGCCAAAAGACTGGGTATCTTTTTCCTCCCACGCCCCTTTGACATGCGGGCTCAGTCCGGAGGCGATACTCAAGGTGAAGTTACTTACGATATTCGAATCGAAAGAGACGGGTTTTCCTTTACCCCGAAGAATGGGTAGAGGGTAGGGCATAGTCATGAGGCATTCTCGGAATTCCCGTTCGATTGCAACGTGAACATCTTCGCCTTCAGGAATATACGCACCGCCTTCGGCTCGAACAAAGATTCCTTCCGGACCATCGGCAATCTCTATATGATCGACGATTCGCTCCCAGGACCTGGCAACCATCTTTGCAAGGTAGGCCGCTGAACCTTTTAGCAGGCCATCAACTTCAGGCTCGATGGATTCCTCGAGGCGCAGACTGAAAGTGAGGAGGTCAATGATGCCAACTGAGGGCCAGTTTTCATCGAGATTAAGTGCGGGAGCAACTTCCAGGAGTATCCCCCATTTTTCGATGAAGTCGTTAAGGACACCCTGCGTATGCGCCTGAATGGAGATTACTTCGCTCACCTGATTGCCCTACTTTTTAATGCTCTGCCATGGAGCCGCGTGTCCTGATGGCCCTCAACTCTGCCAGAGCAAAGGGATGTTCTCTTTAGGCCCTGCTCGGGGGATGTTTCTCCGAGGGGCACTTGTGTCATTCAACTGCCGGTATCATCTGGCACTATGCATTGCCTTGCAAGAGTAAATCGAAAGAGATTTCTATAGGTTATGGCAGCGGCCTGCTCTGTACTGTCCCAGGTATCAATAAAAGGCACATTTCACAGGATTCCCCGTATAATCGCCATACGGATACGTTCTTTATAGCTCCCTCCAGGTGGGGCCGTGCCTATATGAGTATGTTGGGAAAAGTTTTTTTCAGGTTTTCTTCATTGTTGATTCTCTGAAATGCGTGATCTGCGTTCAGTCGTCAGACACCAGCACATCCGTATCGTTGGGTGTTTTGTTTCGGAAATGTTGGGTTCCTTCAGGTCGTGGCTTGAAGGAACCCAATGTATTTCCCTAACAAATAAGGAGAGTCAGAATGCATGCTCTACAGGATGCACAGCGCGACGCAATGCGTCTGCGCTTGTTGGCGAACCGGGATGCATCCATCCTGGCTCGACTAAAGGACGATGGAGTTACTTCGTCGTATTTTCTTTGCGTGGTGCAGATTGCACAGGAGGGGGTTGCAGACGACCACCCGCTCCATCTCTTTACCCTGCTCGACAAGCTCCGAAGCGAGTTGATTCAGGCGTTTGAGAATCACACGCAGGATACCGTCCAGCCTCATCCCTACGCGGGAGCTCCGGAAACGCGAGTCCCCGACGCAGAGGATCTGGCGCGAATGCGATGGTTGTTTCTGTGGCCGAATTTTAATCTACACGATGCACTGAGAGATGCGAGGATTTCCTCTTCCCTGGAGATGCGCGATCGCCTTGGTCGAACACCGGGGGAGCAGGACTTTCTCCAGAAACGATGGACTGAGGAAGAGACTGCTCTGCGAAAACATGGCACCGGCTGGGCGAATGCCCGCAACGGCCTGCTGATGTTTATTAAGGGTGTCGTGTACGATCGAGAGTTTGAAGAGCCGTCTGGCTTAACAGCTATCGTGGTTCTCGTTTTACTGATATCGT
>JAUIMJ010000380.1 GCA_030433295.1 bacterium
GGAAGTGCTCGGGGATTTGGTGAGTCTGGACGAAATTGACGAGGCGGTGGTGCTCAGCACCTGTAACCGCACCGAGGTGATTACCACGAGTCGAGGCCTGGAGAACAGCTCACTTCGCTCGCACATTGAGGGTGTGTTTGAGCAGGTTTCCGGTATGCCGCAGCGTGAGTTCACCAGCTCGCTCTACAGCTATAATGACAGTGAAGCGGTGGGGCACCTCTTCCGGGTTGCCGCCGGGCTTGACTCCATGATCCTTGGCGAGCCGCAGGTGCTGGGTCAGCTCAAGGCTGCCTATAGAGTTGCGCGCAAAGTGGGAACCACTGATGGTACCCTGAACCGATTATTTGATCGTGCGTTCGGAGTAGCCAAAGCCGTGCGGACCAAGACTGGCATTGGTCGCAATGCGGTCTCAGTCTGTTACGCGGCAAAGGAGCTTGCGCTTCAGATCTTTGGCTCACTGGAAGGTGCGCGTATTATGTTGATTGGAGCTGGTGATACCGGCACTCTGGCGCTAAAGCACTTTCAGCGGGCCGGAGCCTCGCAGTTTCTGGTAGTCAACAAAACCCTATCTAAAGCGGCTGAATTGGCTGAGCTGGTCGGTGGTGCCGCGCTTGATTTGCATTCCTTTCAACCCCTTTTGTCTCAGGCAGATATCATCATTGGCGCTGCGACATTGGGGCAGGATGCTCCGCCCCTGATAGGCTCCCAGGATATTCAGCGTGCGATCCGCGAGCGCGTTGGTCAGCCCCAATTTCTGATTGATCTTGGTGTTCCGAGAAATTTTGACGCGAGCATCGACGGCGTGGCTGATGCTTTTCTGTATAACGTGGATGATCTGGAGGCAGTTGTTGCCGAAAATGTTTGTGCGCGTCAGATGGAAACGCAGCGTGCGGAGCTTATCGTGTCTGAAGAGGTGCAGAAGTTTCTGCGCTGGCTTGAGATGCGCTCGGTTGAACCCGCAATTCGCGAAGTTCTAAGTATCGCGCAAGGATTCGAAGAACGTGAAGTTGAGAAAACGCTTCGTCGTCTGCGCTCCTTAGGTCTTTCTGATTCTCAACTCCCACAGGTCGAGGATGCGATTCGGGACTTTTCCCATGCGCTTCTTGCGAAGGTACTTCACAAGCCCATATCAACGCTTAAGCGCCAGGGGATAGAGGATCGTTCTGCTGTTGATTCTTTTCGCGAGTATTTTACCCCTCGCGATACCTCAAAGGTCAAAAAGATTACAGGCCGTTAACCTTCTGTACGATAGCACTCGGGCTTGTATCGTTCTCTCTCTGATCGTCCTGAGCAGGAGTTTCTTCAGCCGCTCCGGCCTGACTGTCCTGACTCTCCTCGAGCGCCTTGTCGGCAAGCAGGTTTTCAATTGAAATGTCGATTAGGTTATTTACCTCTCCGAGATTTTCACTTGATTTGGCAATCTTTTGTGCCAGTTGTTCTGCCTGATCGAACTCGATACGCTCGGCAACGATTTGTTCAGACGCCGCGGAGCTTCCTCGTGAGCGAACCGCATCACTTATTTCAGAACGTGATGACGTGAAGCTTGCTCTTGCGACGCGCACCTGACTTTCGATGCCGCTCAGCGTTTCCGCTGCTGCCGTCGGGTCGTTAAAGTCAATTGCGCTCAGTCCTGCGGACGAGGGAGACGGTGCTGCAGAAAGCGTAGTCGAAAAACTTTGCGCCTCTGTAGCAGGATTTGCTCCCGGCGTGAGCACAGCGCTTACTGAGACCGCCTGGCCCAGCGTGCTGTCCTCGGCTTGCAGAGAATCAAAGTCGGACTGGGCGGTGCTTATGACGTCGGCCGCTGCCTGACGGAGTTCCGCCTGACGCGTAGGATCCGTCTCATCTTCCAGATCTTCAGCGATGCTCTGAAGGTTGTCAATTGCCTCGGCGAGACTCTCGGCGGCTTGCTCTCTTCTGGTGAGAGATACGCTTGCCTCAGATAGAATCGACGACGCCTGTCGCTCGCCACGAGCCTGGGCGCTGATAGATGTCGGGGCCGCGTCTGCGCTTCCTGAGTCGCGCGTACTGATAGCCGTCTGGGCGAAAGGTTGACCTGAACTTGTTATGTCCTCGCTTGCGGAAGTGTCCCTCGGCTCAACAGAGAGCGAGTTTGCGTTGTTTCGTGACGCCTGATTGTTTTCCGGACGAGAGCTGAGGGCGGTTTGCCCTGGTGCGATATTGATAGCCATGTCGAATACATCCTAATGACAGTTTCCATGTATCTAGCCTCATCCTTAGCTATATTCCTGATATACTTCCTATGTATACTATCGGTAATCGACGGTTTCTGCATAAACTTGATAAAATGGCGCGCGATGTTTTCAAGAGAGTGTGCGGCCTGAGTGCAGTTAAGTTACTTAATCTACTAGGGAAATGGCTTGTTTTAAGCCGTTTTTATGAAATGAGCGCTGATTGTCGTTGTCGGAAAAGCAGGTTTTTTCCGCGGGTGGAGTTGTCTGCGGAGATAAACTCCTGTTGGTGTTGTTTCAGGCCCCTGTGGTAATGAAACCGGAGTGTTTTTCAATGCATTGTCCGAATATATAGTCTTTGTCCGAACGACCTCTATTGTCGAGCTTCCATGATACTCAGTTTCATAATTTTTGCGGTTAGTCTGACCGTATTGGTTAAGGCAGCAGATGTCTTTATCGATACCGCGGTCGACTGCGCCCAGCGTCTCAATATCTCCCCCATGGTTGTTGGTCTCACCATTGTGGCGGTGGGAACCTCTCTGCCAGAGGCTGTCGCTTCTGCCGCTGCGGCCTTCGAGGGAGTCCCTCAGATTGCGATTGGAAATGTGCTCGGCTCTAACATCTGTAACGTTGCCTTGATACTGGGTCTTCCCGCTCTGATGGTTCCCATAACCTGTCGTCGAGAAGTTATCGTCCGAGAAGGTTCGGTGATGCTCGGTATTTCGATTGGGCTATGGTTTGCCTGCTTGTTTTTCGGTGGTTTGAGTCGCAGTGTCGGGGTTCTCTTCGTACTCGCCTTTTTTGCATTTATTTACATCGTGATGAAGCTGTCAAAGGCTGAGCAGATGTATGATGCGGCTGAAAAGATTGCTGAAGGTGGGGTGCTCGATTCGGGGGAAGGGGATGCCTCTGATCAGGCAGTTGCGCCCTCTGAGAAAGAGGGTGAGGGTTTTCTGAAGGAGGGACTGATAATGCTCGCGTCCCTGGTTTTCCTGCTCGCCAGCAGCAAGTTTCTGGTCGACTCCACCGTTGACCTGGCTCGAGGTCTTGGGATCTCGGAAACGGTCATCGCTATTTCACTGATTGCTCTGGGGACATCTTTGCCCGAGCTTGCAGTGTCAATTGCGGCTGTTAAGAAAAAGCAGGGGGATATCATGGTGGGCAATATCCTGGGGTCCAACATAAGTAATATTTTGTTGGTTTTGGGGATAACTTCTGCCATAAAGCCTTTTACGGTAGAGACGCTTACCCTCTGGTTTGATTTCCCGATGATGGTTCTGCTTTCAGGTCTTATGTTCTATTACCTATATAACGAC
>JAUIMJ010000381.1 GCA_030433295.1 bacterium
CCAGATCTTTGGAGCGACGATCGGCCGGTCCTGGCTTTCGAATGACGAAGTGGACAAGCTTGTCGCTGCGCGCACAAAAAGCAAACAGCGCTTTCTCAGGATCCTCCGACGTTTTGACCTTGAGCCCGAGACCGTCGAGCAGGTCTCTCTGGAGTGCTACCCCCCGTCATGGCCAAACATCCTTGCCGTAATGGGAGAGTATTATCGATTGGGATACTGCCTGATTTTTCTTCACCTCGCTCTGGCGATTTTCTCTCTTCTCATGACGCTTTCCGGGAAAAGCTCGATGACCCTTGCGGCCGTAGCCAGCTATGCGCTTTGCTATATCGCCGTGTTCGTCGTGCTCTTTACCCTGGAGTCGCTGAGCAGAATCGAAGAGGAGCCCCGGCAAGGCAGCGCAATGCCTGAGCCACTGGGTAACAGCGAAACGAGCTTTTCCACTGTCGAGTGGTAAGCCGACCGCTTCGTGCTCCCTTCTGGGGTTTGAACAAAGGTTTTTTGTTTCAAACCCCAGCCACGTCTTCTGCCTCACAAGACATTTCCTTTCTTTCCTTCGTTTGCCTGAAGCAAGCAACAAGAGCATACTTAGCCCCGTACTCATGCCTCGACAAAAGGACTTGAAATGACAGCTGCTGCTCTCACCACCCGGTCGGTCTTCATCACACTTCTTTTCGTTCTGCTTGCAAGCCCCTTGAAGGCGCAATCCCTGTATGAAAAGCCACAGTCCTCATCACGTGCATACCGTGAAATAAAAAGACTCGGGGTTCTCGGCAAAGTCTTGTATATCGCTGCGCATCCTGACGATGAAAACACCCGCTTTATTGCATACACGACCAGGAAGCGCCTCTTTCACACCGCCTACTTCTCATTTACTCGCGGAACCGGAGGACAGAACCTTATCGGGGAGCAGCAGGCGCCACTTCTGGGCGTGATTCGCACCGAAGAACTCCTGCAGGCAAGACGAGTAGACGGAGGAGAGCAGTTTTTCAGCCGGGCGCTTGATTTCGGCTATTCAAAAACAGCAGAGGAAACCCTTTCAATGTGGAACCGCGATGCAGCCCTTGCGGATCTCGTTCGGGTCATACGCGAGTTCAGGCCGGATATCCTGGTAACCCGATTTCAAGCAGACACCCCGGGTCATGGTCATCACAAGGCATCGGCGATTCTTGCCAGGGAAGCCTTTGAAAAGGCCGGAAACGCGAGTGCTTTTCCTGAACAGGTGAAAGCGGGGTTGGAACCCTGGGCTCCGGTTAGACTTATTCACAACATGCCGACCTGGCTTGGAGAGAACTACGAATCCAGAGAAGATCTTCTTGCGCTCGAGATTGGTTCGTACCTGCCAAACCTCGGAGAGTCACTGGGGGAGATAGCCGCCCGTAGCCGCAGTATGCATAAGAGTCAGGGCTTCGGCACACCGCCGCAGACCGGCTCTGCAATCGAGTATTTTAAACACGTCGCCGGCAGTGAAGCAGAAAAAGATATCTTCAGTGGAATTGATACCAGCTGGCGTCGGGTCGTCAGTGAGGAGCAGGCGCATGCGATCGCTGCAAAAATCAGGGAAATTCTTAATGCCTTTAACCCGGCATCGCCTAAAGACGCTATTCCAGGACTTCTCGTACTGAGAACATTGCTAAAGCGACTTCCCACAGGCCACTGGCGTACGGTGAAACTGGCAGAGCTCGATCATGCGATTCTTACCTGCACCGGCCTGCATATTCGTTCTCAAATGCAGGCGAAGATTCTGCACGCCGGGGATATTGGAGAATTCAGCATCTCACTTAACAATCGAGGAGGTGCCCCGCTTACCCTGAGAAAAGTGTCTGCTCTTGGGAGCGCCAGCAGACATTCAATCGAGCTACCGACAAACGAAGTACGTGAGCTTAGCTTCAAGAGGCGTATCACAAAGAACACCGGAATCAGCACACCGTATTGGATTAGAAAAAAAATAGGCAGCGGTATGTATGAGGTAGAAGACGAGAAACTTCTGGGCAAAGCAAAAGCCCCCTCGCCTTTTACTGTTACCCTTACGCTCAGTCTTGGAAAGCACGTCATTGAAACCAGCGTTCCTACCTATTTTTACGAACGGGATCCTATACAGGCGGAGAAAATAGCTGAGATAGCTGTTTTGCCTCCGGTCACAATTGAGTTTGCGAAGGCTCTTTTTGTGGTTAAGGAGAAACCAGCTCAGTATTCCTTAACGCTGCATAGCTCGGGAAAAGCTATTGAAGGCTCACTCCATATACACAGCACGTCAGACTTTCGGGTAAGCCCGGCAAAGCAGAACGTCGTTATGCGCAGGGGAGAAACCTTTAAGAACGTTACCTTCGCCATCTCCGCAGACAGCAAGAAGCCAAAAAGAGGCGAACTTAGCGCCTATTTTGAGCATGCCGGAGAGAAGTATGCAGATACTAAGGTGCAGCTTGCATTTCCCCATTTTCCGGAGCAGAACTTTGTCTATCATAAACCGGCATACGCCTTGTCCATTCCGGCTCTTCCAGAAACTTCCATTGCCTACATCCCGGGAAGCAAAGACCTGCTCCCTGACATACTTCGGGAACTGGGGTTCAATGTCAGCATTCTCAACAAAGAAAATGTGTTTGATGTCGAACTTGCATCCTTTGACGCAGTAGTGCTGGGTATTCGTGCATTGAACACAAGTCCCTGGCTTGCAGATACTCGAGCAAAGCTTCTTGATTACGTTAAGGCGGGTGGGAGCCTGATCATTCAGTACAACACGGTCAACAAGTTCAGCACGATATACTCGGAGCCCTGGCCCTACACCCTGAAGCTTTCGAGAGCCCGCGTCACCGACGAAAATGCGGCAGTAAGTATCCTCGATAGGAAACACCCTGTCTTCAACAGACCCTTTGCGATCGACGACAGTGATTTTTCCGACTGGGTACAGGAACGCGGTTTATACTTTGCCGAGTCCTGGAGTTCAGAATACACCCCCTTGCTCGCCATGCATGATCCGAATGAAGACTCACAGAAGGGATCACTTCTCGTGGCCCGCTACGGAGAAGGTCGTGTGCTGTATACGGGCCTTTCATTCTTTCGACAGCTGCCGCAGGGCGTTCCCGGTGCAACCAAACTATTCGTGAATCTGCTGCTACACCACAAGACTGAAAATTCGGCACAGTAGAGGAGGACAGGCAAAGGAGGACAGGCAGAGGTATCAGGGTTGCAGCATCTGAGCATCCCAGCGCTGACCGTTTAGCACATAGCGCTTTCGCATGTGTATGCGATCCGCCTCAAGCTGAAGAAACTCCATGGACTCAGGAACGACGAGAAAGGCGGACCAGTATGCCGGGCGCGCTATTTGCTTCCCTTCGTAAGACTCGCCCAGCTCTGCCATGCGCTGAGCCAGCGTTTCTCGCGACTCCAGAATTTCCGACTGCTTCGAAGCAAGCACCAGAATCTGTGCCTCTCTTTTGCTCGCAGCGAAAAACTCATCACTTACCATATCGTCCATCAGCGAAGCCGTGCCGCCGACGCGCAC
>JAUIMJ010000055.1 GCA_030433295.1 bacterium
TAGAAACCCCACCTCGGATTGAATCTTCGGTTCCGGGGCGATTCGGGATATTGAACGCCGTGAGAAAGTTGTTACAGGAGGAACCAGGGCAATCGTAGAAATAGCGCGTTAGCGTAAGGAGGTAGGGAGCCGGCGAACCGTTCGGGAGAAGGACGGGCACAAAGACGGCCATACCAATTGCGTCGCCATTGCTGAGACCGGTCAGACCGGTGTGTCCCGCAAAGTCTCGGCGACCGCCATCGGGGACATCAACCGCATCACGCGCAATCTCCTGCCCCTGATCGTTGTAATAGAAAACAGTGCCGCGCAGGGGGACACCATCACGCAGACCGTCGCTGATCGCGATCCAGTTTGCCACCGTAGCGCTGGGATCTGTTCCCAGATGAAAGGTATTGAGCGGTACCGTGCTGCTTCCCGTTCGTAAATTTTCAAAAGGATAGTAGAGAGCAAAGTCGAAACCATCCCCAAAGAGTTGCTGACTTGCGGGCAGAATGCGTTCGTCGGGTTTGTATAAGGCAACGCCACCCGTCCAGGATCCTTCCGCACCGTTGGTAGTCACACATACGGTTCCAACGGTGTCCGGCAGCAGGCCAAGATCGTTAATGATGTAGTCAAATTTCAGGTTAGCCTGAATCGTGTTACGGACACTACCCCTGAGCTCTCCGGCCAAATCAAAATACTCAACCAATACGTTCAGGTTTGCAGGCAGCAGGTTGATTACCGAGGCAATGTTAATCTGATTGAGAAATCCGTTTACGCCGACACAGGCCGTGGAGGCTAGTTGTTGATGCACACAATCGTTTGCGCCCGGAACACACAGACCCTCCTGATTAACAGTGCCCAATTCCCTGCCGCACTCGATCTCTCCATTACCGTTGGAATCATCATCAGAGACGCCGCATCCGCAGATTCCCTCTGCCGCTTTGTTTGCGTCATCGGGACACTCATCATCGCAGTCCGCAGTGCTATCACCGTCGCTGTCGCTGTCGGCTGTTCCACATCCGCATACTCCGGGGCTCGTTTTGCCGGGATCACTGCTACAGCTGTCCTCGCAATCCGCCACACCGTCGCCATCGGAGTCAGTGTCGGCGACCCCGCAGCCACAAACGCCGGCCTCGATCTTCTGGTCATCCTCAGGGCAGAGATCATCGTCATCTGCAGTTCCGTCTCCATCGGTATCAGTAGGGAGTTCAGGAAGTGTATTAGCAGAGAATGTCATGAATGCTGCCGCTGGATTTCCCTGCTCAGGTTGCAATGTCCATTGGTAGCCACCGGTGAAATCGCCTGGTCCGAAGGGAGCTCCGGAGTTGTCGAGAACCGTCTTCGATGCGTCGTTTAAGAAATCGCGTAAGGCACTAAAGACCTCTACCTGGTACCTCTCGTGCTGCACGGCATGGTAGTAGAGGATATCGCCGGCGTTTTCTACTTTAAGATATGCCTGCTCTCCGGGTGGATTGACAAAGTCGGCGGTGTCACCCGTAATGTTGTTGAGATCAATATCGCTGTAGTTAAAGAGAACTACGGTCAGTGAGCCGGCACCCAGCTTCTCAAGAGTCATCTTATGTTGCACCGTTCCGGCGTTTGCGGTGGAGCCCGCAATCACGGTGAGTCGAAGGGTGGCTTTAAAGCCATCGCCGTTTACATCGTTCCAGATAAGTGTGGCGGTATCTCCGTTTGCACTTTGTGAGTCAGGGGCAGGAAACCTCTTCTCGGCCGTGGCTGAGTTTAGGCGATACCACCAGCCGGTTGCACGGACCCTGTCCACACCGTTAGTGCGAAAATCCACATTCATGCCATCGAGGTTTCCATGGTCCTTTACGCGGTAGACGGTCGCGCCGTCCTGGATCTGGATTTGCGCAGAGGCGCCTGCCGGCAGAAACAGGCAAAAAAGAATCAGCTGAAAGAGTCCGCAGATACGGGGACCTGAACGCATTTAGACCTCGAAGAGAAAAAGAATCAGCTGTTTAGTCGGGCAATGGGCCGCCATGTTTGCTGAGAGTTTTAGTATTATACAAAGCCGCTATTTTTTTGGCTGCCTAGTAAACAGTGTATTTAGGTAAAAGTCCAATGTGCCCGGGAGCTTAAACATAAGTGATTGGGCTAATAGGTGTTTTGCTGCTCGGGATTCGATAAGAATTGCTTCAGTCACGGCTGAGGGTCAGGTAGCCCTTGTTACAGAGTTCGCAGAGCGTGGGCCAGAGGTTTACCTCAGGTGAGAACGATGAAACCTCTTTGTGAGAAAGCAAATCGCAGTCGCTAATCTGCTGAACCAGCGCAGCAGAGCTTCCCTCGGGCAGGCAAATGCGCTCTCCCTCTATGTAGAGCGTGGGAGAGGGGGCTGCACTCCAGCAGCGCTTGAGTCCTTCGGAAGGTATAAGGATTGCACCCTCGCTCATCAGGCTCTCGAGCTGAGCTTCCTTAAGCTGCTCTTCTTGCTCGGGCGGGGCGAAAAATGTTTTTGGCTCGCTGATGTGCTGTCCGAACCACTGGGTAAAATGCTCTGAGTCAATGTACGCTTTCATGTGATTTTTTATCTGACTGAGTGAGTCAGCCGTTATCTCGCTTGCACTCCCTTGCGCACCTGATGCTGAGTAGCTGAAGAATCTCTCGGGCAGGTCATTTTCTATTGCCCAGTTGGCAAGCGAGCGTATCAGTTCACCATCCGTCGGCGCTCTGAAACCAACGGAGTAATTAAGGCACTCACCGAGCGCGATTCCGTGATGGGCGAAACGAGTGGGAATGTACAAAATATCACCATGCTCCAATTCCCATTCGTGCTTCGGTGCAAATTCTTTCAGTAAACGAATGTCGAGATCTTCGTGATATTCTTCGTCGTACTGGGGTGCACCACCGAGAAGCCATCTGCGTTTTCCCTGTCCTTGAATGATGAAGACATCGTAATTGTCGATGTGCGCCCCAACGGATCCTCCATCCGGTGCATAACTGACCATGATATCGTCAAGCAGCCAGGCGGGAAGAAAGCGAAAATACTTCAGCAGTGCTGAAACCTCCAGAAGGATGCGATCGGCACCCTGCACCGAAAGACTCCATCCGGATTCAGCCAGCTTTGAGAGTCTCGACTCCTCGAAAGGTCCTGAGAGTGCCTGCCATGGTTTCTCACCACCAGTCTCCAAAACCAGCCGTGACTCGATATCCTCTTCACAGGCAAGTCCTGCTAGCTCATCGGGCTCAAGCGGGCTTTGGAAGTTTTTAATGGCCTGTCGAAACACCACGGGCTGCTTCTGCCAGTAGTTCGCAAAAAAGTCTTGGGCAGAAAGGGTTTGAAAGATGTTCATGGTATCTCGTCCGTGTGGCGTAAGCTCGTATGTATTCGGTAGTGCTATCTGCGCATACTTTTTGAGAATTGTGAAACGCAGGAGAGAGAGCCTACTAACCATTGTCAGACCCCTCTGTGTGAGGCCTGACCAATCTCGGAGACATTATTTAGCTAGAATTGCACGTCGGCGATAGATGGGGTGGCAACAAGGGTTCCACTGCCAGGGAAATCACCGGCTTGGAATCGTTCCCACATATCTTCACGTCCGCGATCTACCGTGACACCCATTCCGCTTTTGTTCTCACGAGGGACACCATTACTCATGATAACCAGGCCAACACCGGCGCTGTTTGCCGCCATCGCTCGCCACCAATCGTTGTCAAAGACGATAAGCTCCTCAACCCCGATTTTCAGCTTCTTAGCCATTCGATTGAATGACTGAGGGTACGCGGGTGTTGTGGCCTCGGCAGACATGATCAAGGGGTCAGGAAACTCGGCGCAGATTTCACGAGGCAAGCGTGGTGTGCCCGTCTTGGTGTACCGGACAAAGCCATCAAAGCTCAGGCACTCGCTTCGAAACGCGTCGGCCAGACGTCGAACAAATCGCTCCGTTGCCGAATCGTAGCTTTGATTAAGGCTTCGGATGTCGAAGGCGGCTCCGCGGTACGCGGAGACATCAATAGAAAATGAAGTTTGTACTTCCATACAAGGGTCCTCTGTAAAGAGTAGGGAAAGGAGAAACAGCCAACACTCATGGACCTCAGAAGACCGATAAGTGTTGGCTGAACAGAGGATAAAAAACCTTTAGAACTCTCTCCCCATGCAAGTGTCCTGGACGAAAGCCGTGGCACTTGAAGGGGGAGTACTACTCGCAGAAATAAGGATGGGTTCGGACAAAGAGCAGGGTTCACCGGAGAACTTGATTACCTAGTAAAAATATACTAAAAGCAGAGGCGAGAAAATAGCGACGGGGGGATTTGTAACTAAAATCACCAAAATTAATCCTGCTAAGAAAAGGGACGACTTCAATTTCAATCGAGAACTTCCTTCACTCTGCCGACCTGCCCGTCGCGTAGCCTGACCTTTATCCCATGAGGGTGGCTGGCTGAGTTCGTAAGAATGTCCTGAACTACGCCCTTCGTAAGCGTGTTCGTTTTTTGATCTTTTTTTAAGACAATATGTACGGTCTTTCCCGCTGCAATATTTTTCCTCTCTCGTCCGTCCATGCAGGGTTTCCTCCGAGCTGTGAGTGTTTTTAAAAATCCCGTTGCGGGACTATAGTAGCACAGGTGTTCCCAGTATCTTTTGGTTGCATTTTGTTGGGTCTTTCAGGAGCGAAAAACAATGAACGTACGCAAGCATGGTCTTTCGATTGGAATTCAACGAACCGAGAACAATTTCTTTCTCACGCTGAAAGCGGTTGGTAAATTGACGCACGCGGATTATGAAACCATTACGCCGATGATCGATTCGGCTTTGGGGGTGGTAGAGGATCCAAAGGTCAGGGTGTTGATCGATGGGACTGAGTTAGATGGCTGGGAACTGCGGGCCGCCTGGGATGACTTTAAGCTGGGACTTAAGCACGGCAATGAGTTTGAGAAGGTGGCGATTATAGGTAACAAAAACTGGCAGGAGCTGGGCGCTAAAATTGCCTCCTGGTTTATTTCCGGTGAGGCGAAATATTTCGAGGATGAGGCGGCTGCTTTGAGCTGGTTGAACGAGTAACACTTCTGCGGCCCAGTAGCGCTTACTAGCGACGTATGATGAAACACGAATATTGGCTCGGTAAATGGAGCGCTGGTGACATTGGGTTTCACGAAGGGGTGATAAACCCGCTTCTGGAAAGTAATATTGAGAAGCTCGCTGTGGGCGAGGGGAAACGAGTTCTCTTGCCGCTCTGTGGAAAAACACGTGACATCCACTACCTGCGTGACCGAGGCTCTCACGTTCTTGGGGCTGAGCTTAGTGAGATTGCCCTCAAAGAGCTGTTTTCCGACCTGGGAGTGACGCCAGAGGTGACAGAACTGGATGGGCTTGGCCGCTATCATGCTGAAGGTGTCGACGTATTCCTGGGGGACATTTTTCTCCTGACACGAGAAACCCTCGGAGCCGTCGACGCGATATACGACAGGGCGGCAATGGTTGCCCTGCCGCCTGAGGTTCGAGCGCGTTACGCGGAGCACCTGCTTTCCGTCTCTGGAACGCCACCACAACTCCTTCTCACTTGTAGCTATGATGATCCTGTGGTTGACGGTCCGCCGTTCTCCATCAATGAAAACGAAGTGAGAGATCACTATGGGCATCTCTACACCGTGGCAAAGCTCGAGAGCAGGATTCTGCCCGGGGTGTTCGGCGGAAGGATAGAGGTGACTGAGACGGCCTGGCTCTTGTCGTAGAAAGTGCAGGTCACCTTTTTAGAATCGGGAACTGTGTAAAGAACGACTTCTCGAATCCTTTGTAAAAACAAATGAAAACCCAAGTCGGACTAATACACGACGCACGTGGTATACGTGCGTTAGACGCAGAATGCTGTTTGCTTCAGATTCGTGTTTGTTTATTACGACCGGGTCGAAATCGAATTGCGGTATAGATGAACAGCAAGGTCAGAATCAAGCCGCTCGCACTACAAATCGATATCAATCGCTTCGTCTCATCGAGGAATCCGGAAGCTGTCCAAATGCCGATGACGAGGGCTGAAAGAGCCACGCATAAAAAGTTGTGACTTCCCGGGTCTCGACCCAGGCAACTCCAGCGTGACGCTATCCATCCGATGTAGCTAAACTGTAGATACACCGCAGCGCCTGCCGCCATTGCCATCATGCAAAGCATGAGCACTGTTTCGAGTTCGGCAAAAAGCGCGAAGATTCCGATCGCAAAAGCGATGCATCCACCGGCAAGAAGGACGGATATGACATCGTCGTCTTCGAGCGGATTGTGAAATTTTCGCAAACCGTGTCGCCGGATGAGCACCGAGGAGTAAACGCCTGCGATGATCGTCGCTCCAAGAAACATTGTTTGGAAGAGCAGCAAGCCCGGCTGGATCGAGTTGTCCAGAAAGGCAGCATCCCAGCTCGATAAGGAGAACGCATTGAGATTCTCCGAGGGGGATTGTTCAAACTGAGTCATAGTGAAAATTCTCCGAGGTAGGGGTACGTCACAGGGCGGCATTGACCACGGAGAGGATGTGTCGATGCCGCTCTGTGACGGGAGTCCCTACAACTCATTGAATTAACGGAAAAACATTTGAGAAGTCGGTCTTTCACCGCAAAAAACTGCGATGAAAGGCCGCTTGTTCTATCTACCCCGGAACAGTGGCGCAGTAGATTAGTGGGAAATGTCCGCTAAGTCAATATGACGCCTCGGCTTCCTCCTCCCACTTGCCCGCCTCCGGCGGCACAGGAAAGACAGACACCGCCACCGCAAACCATTCTTTGCGGCGCTGCATGTGCATGTCGCTACTGCTCTTCTGCCTGCTCAGAGTTTCATTTTTAGAATTTTTGTCTTACCGTCCAGGCGCGCACCTTCTCATCCCTTCTGTTTGAGGCTCAGAATTGTCCTTCTTGTGGGTAGAATCTCTGCCCTCAAGGAGGAGCCCTTACGTAATGGTTTAAAGAACCGACTTCTCCCTTCGTTCCTCGTTCCTGCAAAGGATTGTGAAATGACTACGATTGAGTTCGACTCCACCTGTGTCGATCGTTCCACCCTGCGCCCCGCTGAAAGTTTCATCGCCGCACTCACTGCTGCGCTTTGTCATCAAAGCGGTGCGCCGGGATATGCTGTTGTTTCGAAACTGCGTTCGGTGTTTGCGCAACTCTCGCTTAAGGCGTTTAAGGGGATACGCGTTGACAGCACCCCGGACACCACTGTGTTCCTTTCACATGTTCTTCAGGCCGTATTTGCGAAGCTTGGCATTGCGGCAACAACGACGAAGCATCTGACGTTTAACGGATTCGGCGCAATTCGAAGCAATGATGATGCCACCCTGCGATACGGGGCCTTCGGCTCTCGCGACAAGTACTACTGTTCATCGCGCATCGGAATAGAGCGTGCGATTATCGGTATGATTGAGCTGGCTCGACGTGAAGGAGTGACACTTACGCGTGAACACTTTTTCGAGACGGCAAAAGTCGAGGACGGGTACGAGTCCACTAAGGTGCCCCACCTTGATCCGTACCCCGGAATCGGAGCGCTTCAGAAGCACGTCATCGATATCGAAGGCGGCCACTCGGAGATATACGACGTCGGACGGTTTTGTAACGAAAATGGGCGAAAGCCCTGGGACGTGCTCATGCTGCATTCACCGAATCCGCGGTATGTGTTTGGTGACACTGAGGATATCCCCTTTGTGCCATACAATGCATTCATCCCGAGGCCGGAGTTTGTTGATGTGCTGAAGGAGGATTACCTGGTCGCGGTGGTTGACGACCCGGGTCTGGTAGTGTTTTTCAATAACACAATCTCCTGTGATGCCGATGGACAGTACTATTGCATCGCGCATGGTGCCAGCACCCCACGTGCCAGTGGTGTCGCGCCCTGCCGGGAACTATCGCTGTCGATAGCATTTCCCAGCGTGCCGCTGAACGAAGTGCGTCGCTTGCTCACGCTGATTCGAGGTTGAAAACGGAGATGGAAAGGCTCTCTCTATGCGAGAAGCCCCGGTCTCCTTAAGGAATCCGGGGCTTCTCCAAACAGTTTTCTTCTCTTCTGCTTTTAGTGCGCGATTGTTCGAAAGGTGAGATTGACCCGAGGAGTCAGGACCTTTTTTGTTTTTGGCAGCTGGTGCTGCCAGTTCTCTTGTGTCCCGCCTTTCATGAGGAGAAGGCTTCCGTGTTCGAGCATGACTGAAACCTTTTCTCTGCTCTCCTTGTGCCTGAAGTCAAAGCGACGGGTGGCACCAAAGCTCAGAGACGCGATAATTGGATTCTCGCCGAGTTCAGCTTCATTATCCTGATGCCAGCCCATTCCCTGCTCGCCGTTGCTGTAGAGATTTAACAGGCAGGAATTATATTGAGATCCGCTCTGCTCCTCGACTCTTTCTTTCAGTCCGTATAATTCCGGAGTCCAGGCGAGTGCGCGCTTGGTGTTTCCAGAGTAGGTATAGTCACAACCCGGGTCGCCATACCAGGCAACTTTTCGGGCAGTGGTGATGCGCCGCCCAAACATCATAGTTTCGTCGTGCTTCCAGGGAATATTGTTGAGCAGGAAGGCGAGGTGCATGTCCGCATCTTCGGGTGCAAACAGGGGGCCGAAGTATATCGATTCACCATCATGCGGGAGGACATTGCGGATTGTCGTTTCGTCCACAATTCCCAAACTCAGTTGTCGATTGTTCTCCATGGCTTGGTTTTTCCCTGTATTCTCGTATCCCTGAGCACATATGTTTTTGAAATCTGCCTGAGAAATGTTTCTCAAAATTGCCGAAGGGCATGGTAGCATACGCACTCTGGATTAGGCCAAGTGCCTGTATTGTGGCGTTTCGCGGATAGGGTTTCTACTCCGTGACCACACATGCGTTTGATGTTTACTAGCAAGTGTTTACTAGCAAGAGCGAGGTTTCTGATGATGAAGTCAATTCCAACAATCAAATCCGTAATGACTCCCTTCCCCCACGCAATTGAATCGGAGGCAACCATTGTTACCGCTCGGAAAATGATGAGTCGTCATTCCATACGACATCTGCCGGTAACAGAGCATGGAAATCTCTATGGCATTATAAGTGACCGGGATCTTGCGGTGGCCTTCAGCCTCGGGGCCCATGTGCAGGATGAAAGCAAGATTCTCGTCGGAGATGCCTGCACTACCGAACCTTACACCGTAGAGGTAGACGAGCGTCTCGACGTAGTCGCACATCACATGGCTGAAGCGCATATTGGTTCTGCACTCGTAGTGCAGGAGGAGGAACTCGTTGGGATTTTTACTACGACTGATGCGTGCCGGGTGCTTGGCGATTTTTTAAAGAATCTGGCGTAGAGGTTGCGGTAGAGGGGGAAACCTACCGCAGGTCGCTCGGTGGTGATAATCCACCGAGCATGTTCCGGCTTATCCTTCTTGTGTGCGGGACAAGACTGCATAGTCAACTAGGTCTGCTGCTGCTCGATGATTGAGACCACCCGCTCATACATCTGCTCCAGTCGTCGAGCCTCTGATTCGGGAATCACTCGTGGCTTCCCGATGGAATTGCCGTCAGCGTCGACTTCTGTCCTCTCCCACGTCCAGTGGCTGAGATTGTTGCCCGACAGCTTGATCTTCCAATGGATGAGATCGTCCGGGATGCCAATGGAACATACTCCGGGGGTGAACTCCGCGATCCAAAAATCGACAAGCGTCGCGTAGATCGTCGTTTCCTCAGCGCTTCCTTCTTCGATGTCGGGTTCGACTCGCTGGTACTGGTAACAGATTCGAATTCCCTCACAGGGGTATACCGAGTGAACCGCGGGACAGCGGCAGGGGCTTTCGCAGTAGGCGATTTCGGAAACAGGAATATCCACACGGACCCCGTTCTCCCAGCGAATCACGAGCGACGGCGAGAACAAGGGGTCCCCGCAGGTGCTGGAAAGCAGGGCGAATCGCTCTGTTTCGTGCAGAGTAACTTCAGGCATAAGTGACCTCTTCAATAAGTGATGCCATGGGGTCGCACTCACGGTGAGTACGAAAAACCTTTCCCCTATACCTGAAGGCAGAAGCGTGCCTTCAGAGACTGGGGACGTCTCCGCTTCTCGATGTGATCGTGGAAAGAACTCGTGCCAGAGAGTGGCGATAATAGCCCATATTCCTGAGGAAAACAATGTACCTAAGTGGTCCTGCTCAATACACTCGCCACTCTGCTTGCTAAAGATCGCTGTAAATACACGAACTTAAGCGAAAGCTAGATAAACTGATGGAATTACTGTAGGATTGCGGTTTTGAAGCACATTCGTTCTTTTCGTCGCTAAAGCGAGTAGACGCCTTTATCGGAACAGCTCTGTTGTGGACTTGAGGCCGCAGCCAGGCGCCCAGGCTTACAACCCCGGCCCCCAGGCTTACAACAGGGTGCAGTTCCGAACGTTTTTTTGTTTCTCTTTCCTCCGTCTGAAGGCTTCCGAGCCGTTCTTTCATGCAAGCTAAGGCTTGTTTGAAAGAACGTGTTTGGGAGTGGTTCCCGTTTTTTCGCACGTTCCGTTTTCGACTGAGTTTAAGTTGGGGTCGTGAAACGCATCAGACGCAAATCCCTTTAAAGTGCTGGGGAGGCGAACTAACTTGTGGAGGAAAGTACTATGGGTTTGAATTCTTTTACCTATCGTCATGATGGACAATCCGGTCTTATGGTGTTTGCCCATCGCAATTTATTTGAACAGAGAGAAGGTGGAGCAGCAGTGCTTTCTTCTCCACTGTCGGTTACTGCAAATGCGGGCGAGATTCGCATCGAGTGGGGAGACCCAATCGACGAGCGGTTTGGGGAGCAGGGCAATTACATCGTTCTTGGAGAGTTCTTTGATGATCATGCCCCGCGTTTTCGAACGCTTTGTGGTCTCGAGCCGATCTGGGCCATGGAGAACCTGCATGACTGGTTCCTCACTGAGGTCATCGATCCCATGTTGCAGGCGAACTACGTACTCGCAATGGATCGTTGGATCCGCAGGCGTTCTAACCTCAGCGGAAAAAAATTGCTGGAGCGAGCAGCGAGAACGGAATATCTGGACTACTATCGTGGCTCTGGTGATGTTCTCGGCGTTCTCAACGACTTTTTGAAGTCGCAGGGGCGCCGATTCGAGACTTTCGTCGGTGGGCGCTCGGAGCGTCAGAAGCTTGCCTGTTACGCCATCGATGCGGTCGCCGCGGTGGCCAAATGGCGCGGTGAGCGAGGCTATGACGGCCCGCTGTCGGCGGAGCCAAGCGAAGAGGGATTAGGCTGGCGCTGTCTTGTGGCACATCGCGCGTCAATTGATCGTCGAGACCTCGATGAAGATCAGTTGAACACGGTCGTTCTGCGTGTGCATGACCCTCACAACCGCGACTGTTTCCATCTGATGCGAGAAGCGGCTCTGGAGGGCAGCCTGGAAAATTGTGAAGTAGTCTGGGGCGAGGAATTGCTCAAATCAGCATCGGTACGAAGCCGATTCAAGTATCATTGTGTGTTGTCTGACCAAAGTGTCTATGCGTTTCGAGGACGCTCTCAACATCGCTTTGCGCAGGACGTACTGCCAGCGGCGGAATCCGGCGAAGAACGCGTCGCCCTCACGGCAACACGGCGCGCAACGAACTGACCCGGTCACTAATCCCTCACACCGCTGAGTGAGATGGTGGGTTAGCTTTGTGGAAACACAAAGCGCGCAGAGGTTTTCGAACAACTGCACCCACCATTTTCTTCATGCCTTCCTAACGAAAATCTATTACAGCAATCCATTACAAACAGCGTTCGGAGGCCCCGGCCTGCAAAAACCGAAAGGCTTTCATTGCGGGCGTTTCGCAGGGCTAAACGCATCCCTCAGCTTTATTGAGGGAAACTCTCGGCGTGTCGCATTTGAATGGTTTCAGATACCGAGCCGCTGATGCTATGCTCCGGACGCAGGGCAGGCTTCTTGAAACCCTCTGCTCTGCATGAGAGACTGAGGCGGGTGCTGAACTCAGTATGGCATTCACAGGGTATTTACATTGAGGCATTTCACTTGAAAAAAAGTTCTCGGCGCGGTGTATCGACAATTGGTTGGCGAGAGTGGCTTGCGCTTCCGGATTTGGGCATTGAGAAGATAAAGGTGAAGGTTGATACCGGCGCGCGGTCCTCCAGTCTTCATGCATTTAATATTACGTGCTTCAAAAAGAGAAAAATCGAGTATGTTCGCTTCGAAGTGCATCCGCTACAGAGAAGTTCCCGCGGTGCGATGGAAGTCGAAGCGGAGATCCTCGACGAACGAAGTGTTCGTAGCTCAAGTGGCGTTGCTTCACTTCGGCCGGTGATACAGACGGACATTGAGTTCATGGGGGAGCGCTGGCCGATAGAGCTTACCCTGGCCGGGCGCGATGAAATGGGATTTCGAATGCTCCTCGGTAGAGAGGCGATTCGCAATCGTTTTCTCGTCGATGCCGGTAAGTCGTTCTACGGGGGACGACCCGCAGGCGTTCGTAAGAAGAAAAGTACAAAGAAGACATAAAAGAACTAATTTGAATTCAACAAAAGGAGATGTATGAGGTTAGGGATTCTTTCGTGTAGTCCACGCTGTTACAGTACAAAGCGATTGGTCGAGGCTGCAAAGCAGCGCAATCATAAGGTCAAAGTGCTGGACACCCTAAAGTTTACTATTGATATCGAAGAGGGTGAGCCAGAGCTCTACTACAACAACAAGCAGGTCAGAGACCTCGACGCGGTACTCCCTCGAATCGGTGCCTCCATCACGTATTTTGGCACGGCTGTTGTTCGACAGTTCGAACAGATGGATGTCTTCTCAGCGAATTCCTCTACGGGAATAACCAATTCACGGGATAAGTTGCGCAGTCTGCAAATCCTCAGTCGTCATAAGATTGGTATTCCTCTGACCAATTTTACCAGGGATAAAAAGACAGTCCTGTCGGCCATAGAACGGGTTGGCGGCGCTCCTGTCGTGATCAAGCTGATCGAAGGAACCCAGGGAATCGGAGTCCTCCTGGCCAATACTCTGCAAACGGCAGAGGGAATCATTGAGTTACTCCAGAGTCAGAAGCAGAATGTTCTGGTGCAGAAGTTTGTCGCCGAGAGTAAGGGTAAGGATATCAGAGCAATCGTGGTCGGCGACCAGGTAGTTGCCGCGATGCGCCGGGTAGCACAGGGACAGGAGTTCAGGAGTAATGTGCACAGAGGTGGAAGGACAGAAGCAGTAGAGCTGGATGAGACCTACACCCAGGCCGCAGTGCGCGCTGCGCAGATACTTGGTCTGCGGGTGGCGGGAGTGGATATGCTCGAAGGTAAGGATGGCCCTCAGATCATGGAGGTGAACTCTTCTCCCGGCCTTGAGGGGATTGAGACATGCACCCAATTGGACGTGGCCGGTGCAATCATCGATTACATGGCGGCTCAGGCGGATTTCCCCGAGATAGATTTGCGGCAAAAGTTAACGGTGAGCCGCGGATATGGGGTGGCTGAGATTCATGTTCCCCACGGTTCTGTGTACGAAGGCAAGAGTATCGAGGAATCAAAGATCGGCGACGGGGAGCTGAACATCCTTACCCTCTACCGCGATGGGAAGGTTTTCCCGAATCCGAAAGGTGAGAAGGTGCTTCAGGCCGCAGATCGCCTGCTCTGTTTCGGTAAGCTGGAAACCATGAAGGGGCTTATTCCAAAGAAGGCGAGAAAGAGACGTAAACCGGAAGTGCACGAGTTGTAGTAGTGCCCTCGCGGCATACACATGAAGCTAGACGCTGGTACGTCGCTGTGCCTCGTCTGCTTCGGCAGAACTGAGACCAAGACTCAGTTGCAGGGAATCAAGGAAGGCATCTTCCCGGGAATCAATCAGCCCATCCGCTTCTACAATCCGCCAGACAAGGGCCAGAACTTCGATTCGCTGGTCCACATCGAAGTCATCGTGAATTCGCTCTAAGTACGAAGCAATCCAGGAGTCAAAGCCCTGCTGACTCCGCGCCTCTTTGATGAGTACCTCTACGTCTCGCTCCTCCATGCCAAACAGCTTGCTGAGATCATTCAGTGTCTCCTCGCGCTCTTCGGGAGCAAAGCGCGCATCTGTATAGGCTGCTCGTACCACAATCACCGCTACGGCTAAAAGAAGCTCATGACTTGAGGCCTCACCTTCGGCATCAATAGCCAGAAGACCTTTGTTATCGAGGAGACTTTTGATGTCTTTTACAAGTGTCATGTCGCTATGCTCCGGGGCAGACTGATACCGTGTTAGTCCTAACGTCTGATTAAGAATCTACTCGAGAATGGCATCAGTCATCAATGGCCCTGACTCATCATGGCAAGAGGGAGTACGAATTTCGCAGTAGTAATCAGCTGCTTTCTGCGCCTGAGCGCAACTCCTGCTAAGAGATCGGCCGGAGACAGCAGTTTTGAGAGCAGGGGCCACAAAGTGGCGATACCGGCTTTCCTCAGAAATTTTTTTCAGAGGGTAGAAGCAAATCCTCCAGAAAGTATGCAGAGAGCTGCGCCCGACTCTCCAGAGAGGCTTTTGCGTAAACCGAAGTTGCATGCTGCCGGACGGTTTTTTCACTCGTATTACGAATGTTAGCGATTTCCTTATGGGCGAGACCCTTAAGAAGCAGCATCCCGACTTCTTTCTCGGAATCTGTCAGATTCCACTGATTGAATTGCTCCTCGATCGCCTGTCCCAGTCCGCTGAGTATTTCTCCGGATTTTTCTCTCCAACGTTTTGCATCGTCTCTGGCGGCAATCATTTCCAGGTAGAGTTGCCTATGCTCTGAGCGAGATCGTCGAATATATTTGCGAAGGAGATAGAGCGCGCCAAGGGTTGCGGCAACAACAATCGCAGCTTCCGTGAGCAAATGAGGAAGGTGGGCCCCCTCTAATCTGTCTTCAATAAGGTCCAGAATTGTCAGGAATGCGACCAACAAAAGGCCAGCCGCGGTGACAAGTCGTTCTTTGGGAGCACCTTCGGCGGACTCTTCCGGTTCTGAATCAGTTTCGCTCGACATTTTAAATGGCTTGTATCGAAGGATAAATATCCACTCCATCAGGGTGGAGTGAGGAGATCTTCTATCAGAATGTGATTTCCTTGCCTAATCTTCTCTGCATGCGACCTCAGAAGAGACCGTTTTCCGGAGCGGGCTATTCGATCCGACTTCTTTGAGGGAAAAAGCTTGGGGTACATATGTCCCGGCTTTTTCGCTAAGCTACTATAATTCTGTGTTTTTTCTCTCTCCGGCACCTGCCGGATACCACTGAGGAGAAAAAGAGCGCAAAGTGGACCATGTTGTAGTCCAAGCACCCACTTTGATGAGGGTTATGAGCAGAAATTTTGATGTCTTAATCGTTGGAGCGTCTGTTGCGGGAGCCAGTCTTGCGCTTCGTCTTGCGAAGCGAGGAGTGAAAACAGCGGTAGTCGACAAGTCCAGCTTTCCACGCCGAAAGGCCTGTGGGGAGGGCTTGTCTGATGTCGCCATGGAGAAACTCTCAGAATTAGACCTTGGGGAGAAACTCAGTGCCTGTGACCATACGCCATTTTACGGGTACTGTGCCTGGCTTGGAAACTTCAGCGTAGACCTCGCCAGCAATACAAGTCGAAAAGGCAGCCCGGATAAAAAACCACCGAAGGGCGTAGGTATTCAGCGCTATGTACTCGATGAACTTCTGGTAAGGGAGCTTTCCGAGCAAAGCAGTGTTGAAACATTTTTTGGGCAAAAGATTGCTGCAGTAAAAAAGGACGGGGGGGAGTATGTCGTCGAAGTTTCTGACGGCGCTCTGCGTGCCCGGCACCTCGTTCTCGCTGATGGGGCAAACAGTCTTCTTGCTTCTCGTCTCGAAATACCTCGCAAGGCAGGAAACTCGCCGAGCTGGGGAATCTCCTGGATATTTGAAGGGGAGTTTACTCAGCCTGCGGAGCAGGTATCAGTCTTTGTTAAGAAGGGCTACGAAATCTACTGCACACCGGTGGGTAATAACAGAGTGAACGTCTGTATTCTGGCGCGCAAGCATTTGATCTCGGAGTTATCCCGACCCGAAAATGCTTTGCCGGAGATTATTCAGGCTTTCGAAAAAATAGGATTTGCCGGAGCTCCAATAGGTAAACCCGAACATATCGGACCGATAGCTTCTACCCGCAGACCAATCGTACACGACGGCATCTTGCTCGCGGGAGACGCCTGTGAAAGCTTAGATCCTATCAGTGGTATGGGGATGACGCATGCCCTGCTTACTTCAGAGTTGGTGGCGAACGCTCTTGTCGCAATTCTCTGTGATCAGAAGCAGCCTCACGTGGTTTTTCGAGAGTTGATCAAACGCAGAGAGTCAACCGTGCGACCTTATCGAGGCTTTGCCCGACTAACGGGCATGCTGTTACGGGGAACTCGTAATCATGGTAGGCTGCTCGCGTTACTTGCCCGCACACCCTTTCCTTCGAAAGTCCGGGATGTCCTGTGTCCCGAACTACTCGGTACGCAGATGCCATCGTCCGCTTCGGCAGTCCTCTTGGCTCTCGCGGGATTCGATTTCCTGTATTTGAAAGGATTCTGATCTTGGCAATTTACATTCACAGTATTGAAACCATGGTTCCTGAGAGCTGCTACTCTCAGGAAGATGCTGGCCGCTTGATGGCGTCCTGGACGAGAGATAGTAAATCCCGAAGATATATTTCAAAGATTTACCAGGACTCCGGTATCGATGTTCGCTACAGCGTGATCCCCGACTTTGAGGCGGAGCAGCCACGGGCTTTTTTTCGAATGGGTGAGGACTCCTATCCGCTTGAGCCACCAACGTCTCTTCGCAATGAAATTTACCTCAATGAATCAAAGCGGATGTTTCCCAAGCTCGCGCACAAGCTGGTCAAAGGCTGCCCCGACTTTTCGGCCAATAACATCACTCATGTGATTACGGTGTCCTGCACCGGCTTCTACAATCCGGGTCCGGACATTCAGATTATACAAAGTCTGGGCCTGCCTCATTCCACGCAACGCTATCACATTGGGTTCATGGGCTGCTACGGAGCCTTTCCCGCAATGCGTATGGCAAAACAATTTTGCGAAGCTGATGCTGATGCCGTCGTTCTCGTCGTTTGTCTCGAATATTGTTCGCTGCATCTTCAGCTCGACGGTGATCTCGATTCGATTGTCGCCAATTCTGTCTTTGCGGACGGTGCGGCCGGGGTACTGGTCAGTGCTAAGAAACCCTCGTCGGGCAGAAAAGCGTTCAGTCTGGATTCATTCGCCTCATCGCTGGTGACTGAAGGGGCGGATGATATGGCATGGACAATTGGTGATCGCGGATTCGATATCGTGCTGTCGAAATACGTTCCGAAAATCCTTGGCGCGAAAGTAGATTCGATTGTTACCGGGATATTGGAATCGGCCAGTCTGCAACTGAGTGATATCGACTACTGGGCAGTGCATCCTGGAGGAAAGACGATCATTGATAAAGTGCAGCAGGGGCTTCAGCTTAGTGATGAGCAGGTTGCCAGCTCACGCAATGTCCTTCGCCACTTCGGGAATATGAGCAGCGCGACGGTTCTTTTTGTGATGAAGGAAATTCTTGAAAAAGCAGAGGACGACAGCAAAGTTTGTGCAATGGCATTCGGCCCGGGACTTTCCGTCGAAACAGCAATGGTATCAGTTGATTCAGGGAATGAGTAATGAGTTCGTTTAACCTAAAAGCAAAAGACCATCTCTCGACGGCCGATTCAAAGCGGCGTTTTAATTTGTCACACTTTACGGAGTCTGCACCGAGGTACGACCTGGCAACCCGCATGCTTTCCTTCGGACGTGATAGTGCGTGGAAGCAGAGACTGATAGAAACACTGCCGAGCATGGAGCAGCCATTCTGTGTGGATATCGCCTGCGGTACGGGCGACGTGGCTTTCTCTCTGGCAGAAAAGTATCCCAAGGGGACAATCCTCGGCACTGATTTGACTGAAGCAATGGTCAAGATCGCAGAAAAACGAAATACCGCTGACAATGTCACTTTTGAGATTTGCGATATGTGCAATCTGAATGTCAGCTCGGATTCGGTCGATGTTCTGACGGGCAGCTACGCAATCAGAAACGCCCCAGACTTGCGAGCGGCTCTCGACGAGATTAAACGGGTTCTCAAGCCCGGCGCCATCGCGGCTTTTCTTGACTTCTCGAAGCCCGAGAACAAGACGATGCAAAAGATTCAATATGGACTGCTCAAGTTTTGGGGGAGTTTCTGTGGCCTCGTGCTTCATGCCAATCCCGAAGTGCATGGCTATATTTCAGCGAGTATCAGAAGCTTTCCCGATCGGGAGCGTTTACAGGAGTTGTTTAGGGAGAGTGGTTTTGAGGTGGTTAAAAGAGAGAGCCTTTATCTCGGTATGCTTGAGATAACGCTCGTTCGAAAACGAGCAGGACTTGGTTAGTAGAGGAGTTAGTCATGAGCAGATGCTATCTGGTTTTTATTCTATTGTTTTTTCCGTCTTTGGCCTGTGCCGAAAATGCGGATATTTTCCCGCAGAAAATCACCTCGCAAAACGCCAGCCTGAAATTCGAGGTAGATTCAACCTGGCATCGTATTGAAGGAGTCGCCAAAGCGGCGGAAGGGAAGGTCTGGCTTGAGGACGCCAGCGATCTACACTCCATTCACGCCGATATTCTTTTCCCTGTAAAAAGTCTGGACACGGACAATTCAATGCGAGACGACCGACTTCGCGAGGTTATGAACGCGGAAAAGTATCCGAATGTCAGATTTGAAGTGGTAGGCGTGACAAAGGCATGTGATTTGGAAGCCCTTCGTGCAGAGGTTGCCTGTGGCAGCAAGCTGAAAGGGAAATTAACAATTCGTGATGTGAGTAAAGATTTGATTGTCCCGGTGACGGTGCGCAGGCAGGAAGAACATTTTTCTGTGAGTGGAGAGACGTCCATTCGTTGGGATGAATACGGTGTGGAAGACCCCTCGATCCTGGTAGCGAAGTTAGACAAAAAAGTTGCAATAAGCTTCGAGGTTCAGCTGGCCGACAAAGCTCGGAGCGAAAAGTAATGATCTACGGAACAAATGACCTATCGATTTATGAGCGTTTTGCGTCGGAGTGGTGGGACCCGGAATCTCCTCGTTTTCGCTCACTGCAGAAGGTGACAGAATTTCGCGTTCAGCAAATTGATACCTGGTTTGGCTCAGTAGAAGGCGCCTCTGTTGTTGATCTGGGCTGTGGAGGAGGATTGTTGTCGGTTCCCATGATTGAGCGGGGGGCAGATGTTGTCGGTGTGGATTTAAGCTCCGGGAGTCTTGCGACGGCGGCGGGCATGTCTGAGGGGCGGGGACGATATCTGCAAGGGGATATCCGGAATGTAGGCCTCCCCAGTGCCTGTGCTGACTTTGTTCTGCTTGCCGATGTTCTCGACCATATCGAAGATTATTTTAAGGCGCTCTCCGAGGCCCGAAGACTGCTCAAGCCGGGTGGTCTACTTTACGTCAATACGATCAACAGAACGTTTCGTTC
>JAUIMJ010000056.1 GCA_030433295.1 bacterium
ATGCTCTGGACCTGCGACATTGTATTGCGAATGTATGCCTTATGAACGGCAGCATGGATCTCCAGGAAGCGGAAAGCAAACCCCTCTGGCTTTGTCCCTCCTGTCTGGCAAAACTAAGCTACAGCAACTCATGTCCCCCTGTCCGGAGACTGAAATCATTGCACCGCTTCTACAGCAAGTATGGCTTACACTATGAAGCAGAAAACACGCTTGCGAGGCTTTCTCTGATTCCCCATTAGTCCGGCCTTTCGGGAGCTTTCCAGGGTGAGAATACCTTCCCAGGATAGGCTACTGCGAAACAGCGAGCGGAGCCGCATATGAGAACCTCTCGATTCCTCTAGCTCGAAGCGACTGGTAGTCGCGAATTCGTCCGGAGAATTCGCTCGTAAGCCCCATCATGACCGCGTGGTATTCTTCGTATGTCTTACATTCAGTATTGATTTCGTAGTCCCACTCGCCGAAGGATTTAATTACATAGTTTATCTGTGGGCTTGCGCTGCAGAAGGCAAGCAGCTTCTCCTCGTCACCTTCTTCTCGCTCCTGCATATAGACCAGGGTGTAGTAGTTCTCCAGGTCCAGAGCGGTAGTGTTTAACACCAGAGAGTATTCTGTAATGACCTGCGCTCGTTCGAGCTTTTTAATTCTTAGCGCTACGGTATCAGCTGAGCTGTCGAGCTGTCGGGCAATTGCAGATGCGGAACTGCGTGTGTCCTGACTGAGTATGTTGAGGATGTCGACATCCAGACGATCGCATTTTGATGTGCGAGGCTCTGCGGAGTAGGTGATCGAGGGATTACTTTTCTTTCCTGCCCTCGTGAGAAGATGCTTTCTTCCCAGAGAATACTTTTTAATGTTCACGGTAGTTGAGCATCGATTGATGTAGGTGCCAAACCTCGTGCGAACCTGCTCGAGAAATTCATTGACCTCGAACGGGCTTCTGGTACGAAACGATATACCCAAATCGAAGTTGCCTTCACATGTTAAAACCCAGACCACGCGATCGTCACCCAGGATAAATTTCGTTATTGCGGACATCTTCCTGGCATCAACGCGGTGAAAGCTGAAGAAGAGCTGGCAGTGGTAGTATCCAAGACGCCCACCATCGACTGAGGTGAGAAATCCAAGGACTACCTTATTGTCGATCATCCGTTGCACCCGGTATCGCGCTGTCTCCAGTGGCATGCGGCAGGCTTTTCCCAAATCGCGGAAACTCATGCGTGCGTTGGTATCCAGGTGATACAGCAGCCGATGGTCCTTAGCGTCGAGTTTCATGTACCTCCGTTTTTACCAAGTTCCCAAAAAGCAGCAACAAGCCGCACCACAGAATCCAATATGCGGGAATATGTAAGAAATCGCAATGAAACCTACAGTATTGCTACCTCCTGAGTATCGCTCTTTGCATGGAAATTCAATGATTCAGGGCAGAAAGAGAGTTTACACGGTTCAATCTGGTTTCAATGGGAGGATATACAATGCTTACCTACTTTGCCGTTCCGATTCTGTGTCGCATCGTGGTGAACGACCTGGTTCTAACGCTCGCTGTTAAACAAAGCATTCAGACGCAGGCCACGTCTCGTTCGCTGGTCTGGCAGTATGTGTTCGGTTTTGCGCTGGTGTGTCTGTCGTTTCCATGGGTGATCCCCGGGATGCCGGACCCGCTGAGCTGTCTATGTATCATCGCAATAGGGGCCAGTGGTGCTTTTGCGCTTTTTGCGATGTGGAAGGTAATGGCGGTCTCTGTCGGGGTTTCTTCCCTGTGTGGCCCGCTACCAGCAGTCGTCTCCATCGTGCTGGGATTTGTCTTTCTCGATGAGAGTCAGCACGTTCGCAGCTATGGTCTTCTTGTCTCCGGGCTCATTCTTTGTGTGCTTGCCGCGCTCCGGCTGGGACGAAAAGGGAAGGGAGGCAGCTACAAGAAAGACGTTTTGCTCGGGCTCCTGCCATGGGTGATCTGGGTCGGCGTAATTCGAGGAGGAGTCGGATTCGCACTTCGATTCTATCGAGATGTTCCGACGGCCTCGTATGTGTTTCTCGGGTATTTCGGAGCTCTGCTCGGGGCAATCATGGTCTACTCATTCTGTGGTGCGCAGATTCGAGGCAAGCCCTTGGTGCCGAGTCAGAAGAAGGTCCTCTTTGCGATTGCTGTTTTGTATGTCCTGAACCTCTGGATTAACAAGTGGCTGCATGCGGTAGCGCCGCTCAGCCTTGCCCAGCCGGTGTTGCTCGTTACCGGCACCCTGGTTCCTCTGTTGCTCGGGACATTTTACTACGGTGACAAAGGACTTCTGGGCAAGCAGGCATTGATTGCGATGGGGCTGGGAATAGTCGGCATGCTCTTTGTTGTGCTTGCTGTGCACTAGAGCACGGACGCTATTGGAGAACACTGCTCCAGCAGGGGATTTGCTTGCGGTGGCTGTGGCAGGGAGATGCGTTTCAAATGGTTTTTAACAAACTCTCTGCCTGCCACCCCCTTATTTTTCCATCTTCTCTCCTGAGATCTCGACGGCTTTCAGGCGCGGTTCCTTTTCGGCAAGGTCTTTGGACACGTAGCCGAGCAGACCTCGGTGGACCCAGTTAACATCAGCCAGCCAGAGAGCGTAGTTCTCTCTTAACATGGTATCGATGGCAATTCTGTCATCCTCGCTGTGGAACTCCAGGTATATTGCATCGAACAGAGGGAGTATCGGCTGAATGTTTCTCAATATGCCAAGTTCACAACCTTCGGTATCGATTTTCAGGATAGAACTTTTTGTTACCTGCTTTCGCAGTTCGTTCAGTGCACAACGAATCTCCACTGCCTGCCAGGCATCTCCAACTTCTGCATCGGCATGCAGCGAATTCTGTAAACACTGCGCTCGTCCGGTGTAGAGCTTTAGTGTTTCGTCTTTATCATTCAAGCCGAAGTTAAAGCACTCTAGATTGTGAATACGCGCAGTGTTTGCTTTCAGGTAGCCAAAGGTAGTCGGTGAAGGCTCGTAGCAGAGAAATCGAGTTTTAGGAAAATGCTGAGAAAAGTAGATACTCGTCGCACCTACGTTTGCACCGATGTCTATGAAGAACTCGGGTTCATAGTGTTTTGTTCGCAGCAGGCGGTAGTCTCTACCTCGCAGAATTTTCTTAAAATGATGTCTGGCGTTTCCAGAATCAGGGAAGGTGAGAACCCGGATTTCTTCCCCGTAGTCATACTCCAGTTCACCGTCTGTAATGATATCACCCGTCATCTGATTGCTTTCTGCCGATCATGCTGTTGCCCCTGCTTTTTCCGGAGATGGTCTAAATGAGATGAGCCATGCAGGAAATCGGTTGCATTTGCTATAGCTGCTTACTAGCAGTGAGGCCTTAGCCTTCGTAGATCTTGACATTCGGCCTGAGAATACGTAAACTGAACGTGTTCATAAACAGCTCAGGAGAGCCCGGATGTCAGAATTGAGCAAACGAGAGAAGACTCGGGAGCATATCCTCGATACGGCCCTTGCCCTCTTTGCGGAGCAGGGATTCGAGAAGGCAACGATGCGCGGAATCGCTAAGGCTGCGGGGCTTTCCCTGGGAGCTTCATACTATCATTTCCGCAGTAAGGAGGAGCTTGCCCTCGGCTACTATCAGCGCAGCGGAACTGAAGCGGCAAGTGCGAATGCCGGCTTGATTGCCGATACGAAAGATTTCACAAAGCGCTTTCGCGCCCTCGCGCTTTTTAAGTTTTCCCAGCTCTCCGAGCATCGCTCACTAATTAAAGTTCTGGCGAGACACGGCGCGGATTTTTCTCATCCGCTTTCTCCCTTTAGTGAAGAGTCAAAGGAGATACGAGAAGAGGCAATCGGTCTTATTGAAGAAGCCATGGAAGGAAGCACGATCAAAGTGCACAAAACCCTTGAGCCTTATATCTCCACAATACTCTGGCTCTACCAGATGGGCTTAATCCTTTACTGGTCAAACGACGAGTCCCCGGATCAGGAAAGGACCACGCAGCTTCTCGATTTGAGTCTCAGTATGCTTGAAAAGTTACTTAAGCTCAGTGCCCTTCCTATCATGCGCCCGATCAACAGCTCCTTTACCAGAGTTCTGGATCTTGTTTTTTCGGGAATGCGACTTGAGCTTCGAGGAGTATACCCCTAACGATTTAAAGTACGGCGCAAGCCGTTCCTCGTAATAAATTGGGGGTATATTGTCACGCCAGAGGCGTGACCAAAAGACAGATATACTGAGCGCGGGGCGGGGAGGCAAATGCAGGGTTGTACGCTTTTTTTTAGGTGCAGTAGGAAGTCTATATGAAGCGATAAGATGTACCTCGTGCTCGATAACGCCGGATACTACAAGGGTGAGAAGATGCGAGAGTTTCTCAAAGGGTCACGAATAGAGATCCTGTTTTTCCCTCGTATTCTCCTAATTTGAATCTGATTGAACCATTGTGGAAGTTCTTCAAGAAGAAAGTCTTGTATAACAAATAGTACGAGAAGTTTGAGCAGTTTCGTGAGACGTGTCTGAGCTTCTTTACCAAGTGGAGCGTAGGGCGCTATCGAGGAGAGTTGGAATCGTTGCTAACTGAGGACTTTGACATCGTCGGCGCATAACTGCGCCGGCTGTGATACCTGAGTTAGGGGTATACTTGTTGTTTGGTTCTGCCTCCGGCAGAACAATATACTTCGCGACGAACGCTCTTGAGAAAAACCGAAGTTTATAATGGGCTCAGTATATCGCGATGAAGAAAATGGTGTTAGCCGGCGGTAGTGGCTTCCTCGGTGGGCTTCTTTCCCAATACTTTGCAGCACGAGACTATGAGATTGTCATCCTCAGCAGACGCGAGTCGCAGCACAGCGGTGACCTGATACGAAGCAGCGTCTGGGATGGGCGCTCAATCGGACCCTGGGCCAGGGAACTCGAGGGGGCGGACGTTCTCATCAATCTTGCCGGTAGAAGCGTTGATTGCCGCTACACCGAAGCAAATCGCAGGGTGATGATGGACTCTCGTCTGGATTCTACCCGAGTGCTTGGCGAGGCGGTTCAGGCCTGTGCCGCGCCTCCGAGGATTTGGTTGCAGTCGAGCACGGCGACTATTTATGAGCACAACTATGGTCCGCCCCATGGTGAGTCGGGTCCTATTGCCCCCCATCCTGAGGCCAAAGATGCGTTTTCCATAGAGCTTGCGACGGCCTGGGAGGACGCCTTTAATCGGCTGGAGTTAAAGGACACCCGAAGAGTGCTGCTGCGGATGGCTATGGTTTTTGACCTCCGTGGTAGTGCCTATCGCGTGCTTGCCCGTCTGGCGAAGTTTGGCCTGGGAGGAACCATGGGACATGGTCGACAGTATGTCTCCTGGATTCAGAGTGAGGATTTTTGTAGCGCAGTTGAGTGGATTATTGAGCGCGAGGAATGTACGGGGGTGTACAACCTGGCGTCTCCCAATCCACTCAGTAACAAAGAGATGATGAGGCAGATTAGAGATTCGCTCTCTGTTCCCTTTGGTCTTCCGGCCAGCCGACAGATGCTCGAGATAGGTGCTTTCTTTCTTCGAACCGAGACCGAACTCATCGTTAAAAGTCGGTGCGTCGTTCCGGAGCGCCTGCTCGCGGAGGGTTTTACTTTCCGGTATCCGGACTTCTCATCGGCGGTAAACAATTTTTAGTATGAAAGACCTCTACGACCTTACTTTTTTGCGGCGACCTTCACAGGAGCGTATTGCCGCCTTTCGTGCGGCTCAGGAACGTGAGAAGCCCAACTACAGCGCGAGCTATCGTGCGCGAAAGACAGAGGTTCAGTCATACGAGCTCTCGATCGGACGGGGGAGAGCTGACTTTGAGAAGGCGAAAGGACTGATTCAGCAATGGGGGGTGTTTGATGTCCCCGAAGGTATCCCGTATCCGCCGGATGAAGCTCCTGCGGTGGGCCAGACAACGGTAAATCTACTTCGGGAACTTGGAATCTGGTTTCTTCTCGCATGCCGGATAACGGATGTGCAGGACAAGGATACGCTCTATGGATTTACCTTCGAGACCCTCAGCGGGCATGTCGAGGTGGGTTGGGAAAACTTCTCGGTGCGATACATTCCCGGGACAGAGGAAGTCAGGTATTCTGTGCGATCGGAATCAACGCACAGGTTTTTGCTGATGCGAATGGGTGGGATCTACGTCCATTACCTGCAGCGCAGGTACAAAAGAAACTCCGCGGAGACCATGCTTCGCCTGATGCAGGAAACGTAAATCCCTCGAGCTTCCGACCTAGAGCGGGTGCTTTGGGATTCCGATTGATATCCAGTCTAACATCATGAAGCGATGCTCCGGCTCAATCGGGCCTCCGTTCTTCCTGCTCAATTCAAAGCGTACGAGATTGTCTCCCGTATGCAGAACCCCGACCGGTATATCGAAGCTGTAGTCCTTGAAGATATGCATGTCCGGCCAGAAGTCGGCAACTTCGTGATGATTGATACGGACTTTGATGCGCATCCGTTCCGGGTATCCCGTGTGCGGCGCGAGACTCAGGTGTAACTTTCCGGGGTGCTTGTGCAGCAGGGTGTTGCCTTTGATTAGCAACTCAGGGTTTGCTCCAAGGGTCCAGCGGATGGGGCGTTCCCCAAAACCATCGGGAGGACCGAAGCCTGAAACGACTCTGGCTTCTCCGGTGCCAAAGTTCTGTCGGGTTTCAGTTGGAGACAATCGTGAGAACTCGCCGCTGCCGGTAAAGCCGTATACGACATACCACTCAAAACGGCTGTGATCCGGAGGCAGGGTGGTGTAATGCGTGGGGTTTGCCAGAAGAAGAATCTCATCCAGACGTTGTGCCCGCGTAAACAGGAAGTCGACTTCCTTGTTTTTTAACAAGCCGACCAACTCGTCTTTTTGATCAAGGCTAAGCTCACTGCCTTCGAGCAATAGTCCGTAGGGTTGCTCCCGAAGCGAACGCGCGGGTGCGTCAAAAAACACCACGCGAGCATCTCGATTATACTTAAACTCCCAGGCTCTTATTTCCTTAACGAGGGTGTCGAAAGGAATGTTTCCCTTGTCCAGGTATGTTGAGTCTATGCTGCCCTTGGCGTTAATTGCCAGCAGGGGAACGCTTGCAAGGAGGACAAGACCACTCAGTATCGGGACCAGTCGACTGCGATAGGCTCTGCGATTGAGAACGGCTTCCTGGCAGGCATACAGGAGAGAACCAACGAGAAGCGCCATGCCCGGAAGGCAGGCGGCGATATACCAGGATAGTTTTATTGCAGATATACTGAAGCAGGCTACGGGAAGCACTGCCCAGACAAGGATAAACCCGAAGCGCTCGTCTTTTCTCTTCGCCCAGCAAAAGAGGGCGACGAGAGTTCCCAACGCAAGTAGTTCCGGCGGGACCGCTGCTCTCTCGGGAAAGAGGCGCTCGAGGTAGAACAATGGAGGTTCAACACTGTGGTATCCATGCAGAACTCTTCCATAGATGTTTTCGGTGAAATACTCGCCAAAGGCGCCCTCCTCAACCAGGCACACGGGAACGAAATAGGCCGAAATCACCATGGCAGCGCAAAGCAAGGTCAGCAAAATCGGCTTCCAGCCACGCTGAAGAATCTGAGGAAGTCGTCCGCTGAAGGTACAGAACGCACCCACGATGATAAGCGATATCAGGCCACCGGCACTTTTTGTCAGTACGGCACAGCCGAGGGCAAGACCGCCAAGGGAAGCCCAGAGATACACGGACTTTGAGATTTCCTCCGCCGCTGCTGCCGGGTAGATGCGATAGGGGGAGCTGGTGTCACGCGTTGCTTCTATAACCCGCCACGCAGCCATCAGGGCAAGGGTACTCCAGAAAACGAGCATGGCGTCCTGGTTGGCAGATCGCACGCCGTGGTAGCGAATGAGGATATCGCACCCCAGAAAAGCCAGGGCACTGGAAAATGCGGCAAGTCGAGAACCGAAAATACTAAGAGCAAAAAAGAAAAGCATGCCAGTCATTGCTATTCCCGAGAGCGCATCGACCAGTCGGAACGCAAAGTTAGAGTCGGCAAACATTTTTATTGCCGGCCAGGTCATCCACATCTTCAGAGGGGGTTTGTGCAGCCAGGGATCTCCGTTGTGTGTGGGCAGCCACCATCGGTCTCCCTGCAGCATTTCAATTGAGGCCTGCACCTCGTAAACCTCGTCGGGGATAGTCAGCGTTCCCCAGTCGAGATTATTGAAACAGATAAAGCAGGCCAGCGCCAAAACCGGCATGAAGGTAAGTACCGTGACAGCAGCAGATTTTACTCGAGCCTGAAGGGAATCTCTATCGTTGAGCAGGGCTCGTCTCGATATTTCCAGGTGTTCGCTCTTGGGCCTGAGGGGGACAATATTTTCTGAGGGAATCATTTTTGAAAATGTTAGGGGAAACTTTAGCTCGAATCGCTGCGGGAGCGGGAATTACCGCAAAACTCACTCCATGTTTTAGAAGTGACGGAGCTCAATGTCAAATCCCTGAAAAAAGCCAGAAAAAGGCGATTCTTACTGGTTACATTCGTACGAGTTGAAGAGCAGGCCCCTGACCTCTCCCGTTTTGATGAGGCTGTTACGCCAGCCGGAGAACGGGGATGCCGGGGGCCCTTTCGGAATTAGAGATTCACCTTGAGGCCGGCAGCCACAATGGTATCGCTACGTTCCTTGTCTTTAGCGGGGACGTTGTCATAATCATTCTTCACGCTTACGACCAGGCTGAGCATGGAGTTCAGGGCAGCTTCCACACCAAGCTCTGACTTTACAATGTAGTTGTCCGAGTCATCCACGTCGAGAAGATACTCGGTGGTCTGAAAAATCTTGCCGGTCTCGCTGAATTTCCAGTCGAAGCGGTTTGCGATGCGAGGAGCGAGATAGTCGTCTTTGATGTCATCCACTTCTTCCCAAACATAACCAGGACCTGCTTCCAGACTGAGTTTGATATCCTCTTCTCTTACCAGAAAAACACCGGCGTTCGGGGATAGTGTAAAGCGGTAGTTCACCTCATTGATGTCATCGTGCAGAAAATCAAGTCCAGCGCCGAGGTAAAATCGCTTACTGAGCAAATGCTTGTAGGAGGCCTTTGTCGAAATATCACCCCGGTTTTGCTCTTTTACTGAGCTGTCATCCGAGTCAGCCTCGCCATAGCCCCCGGCAACTTCAAAATTCCAAATGTCGTCGTTGTAATCTCGAAAGAGCTTTCCGGCTCCGCTCAATGTCTGAGTATTGCTATTTCCTTCAGAGAATCCGTAGCTGAACAATATACTCTTGTCCCACACCCTGGGGTCTTTTTTTACTTGGTCCTCACACGTAGGACACGTAGGGCAGGGAGGACACGTTGCAGGTTCCTCTGCCAGGGCGTTGGTCATACTAAACAAAATTGCCGTAAGGTATACTAGGAAACGTCTCATGATTCACTCAGCTCAAGGTTTAATGTTCAGGTTCAGTATCCCGGCTTACCGCTTCCGGGCTTTTCGGCACTGCCAGGAAGCAGGCCTTACAAACAGATTCCGCCGATTGTTATCGTATGGCTTGCTCCCTTTTGCAAGGTCTCCCGAAACAAGATATGCCTCGTCAGGTCATGTGTTTAATTTGTTTTGCCTGGGACGTAAATCGACATGAAAAAAGCCCTCGGCTGGGGAGTGGGGATACTTGCAGCCATTCTCTATGTGAAGTTTAGTCTGCTTTCTCACGCGGGTGGTTGTGAGCAGTCCGAACAGGAAGTAAAGGACGTTATTTTGCGTTCTCAGAGTTGTGAGACTGACTCAGATTGTGTGTTTACCCGATTGAGTTGTCCTTTTCCCTGTATCACCCCGATGAGGAAAGGAACTCAGCCCGATATTGTTGCGGCAGTAAACAAGTATCACGACACCTGCATGCCGATGTGTCCCGACTGCCCAAAGCACACGCCCTCAAGAATTGCCTGTGAAAATAATCTTTGTGTTGCACGATGATCTTTCGGGGATTCAGGGATTCAGGGATTCAGGGATTCGGGGATTCGGGGAGGGAGAAAAAGGAGCGGATGACGAATAGATAAAACCGGTCGGTACAATCCCGACAGGAAAACCTACCTGTCATCCGTCGCGGACCCTAAGAATTCAGAACGAACTTCTCAAGGTTTTCGAGCGGAAAAGACATCAGTACGAAACTGACGCCCATCTGCAAGTCCACGACATCACCTGCGACAACTTCCTGCCACGAATTTGAAATATGCTGTCCGTTCACCAGAGTTCCATTACTGGAATGCAGGTCACGGACAAAACACCTTTCGTCTTCGCTGGCAAAAATTTCACAATGAAATCTCGAAACATGTTCGACCTGAATGCATAAGTCGCATTCAGTGGATGCTCCGATAATCATGTGTTCCCCGGTTCGAAAACCGAGAAAGCCGCCACGCCCCAACAAGAGATAGCCCATGCGGGCGGATCCCGTACTCATAACAACAGTCCTTCATAGGGAAGATTCCGGTCCACAGTGGTCCGGTCAGGGTATGCGATCCCTCAGGCTTGTGTGTAATGAGCGTGGAGTGAGACAGGGGGCAAAAAACGGGTCCTAAACCGTTACAACATTCGCCATCTGCGTAGGGTGATCAGGGTAGTGTTGGCCCTTAACTAAGTCAATAAATCCCGGATATCACTGTTGCCATTGTCTGGCACGTAATCGTTTCCGACTGTTTTCTTCGTATCTGAAGTATCTGTCGAAAATCCACCGTACATACGCGTTTTAGATCTGGTCGCCGTACACCTGTTTCTTTCTTCAGGAGGTATATCGCGCATTTTTCGAAGCAAAGCGTGGCCAAAGCCGATAGGTGCTCGGCGGTAGAGGGGTCTGGAAGCGGTGTTTTAATCCAAAACGCGCAAAAATTAAGTGAAATCAGTTAACTAGTATGTTTGCCCTATTCTCGTGTCTTTGCGCACAGAGAGGGCTTTCGAGCGTACGGGACCGGATGTGTCTCGCATAACGTAGTTAGATAGTCGATGGCTGGTGACAATTCGTAAGTGAGGTTTAATTAATTGCGACAGAGATGTTCGCTGATTGTGTAGTAATAGAGGTGTAACAAGATGTTTAGGTCAACGAAAATTGTAGCTTTAGTAATCGTCGGTTTGATGATGGGCGCATGCGCAAAGAGCAGCAACTACCAGGGGGAGTTTGGTCAGGTGCAGAGCGTGGGAACAACAGATGTTTCTCGCATGTCTAAAGCTGAGCTTCACGATCGAATTCAAACAGCGTATCTCGATGGAGAGTTGACCGCTGAGCAGGCGCGCAAGGCGCACATGCAGCTTGATGTGAAAGGTCATCTGACCGCAGAGCAGATTGCCGTCATTAATCGGGATCGTCTTGCGCAGCGGGGAGAATATGAGACAAAGAAAGAAAACCTCGATGTTCTTCGAGACATGGGTAAGACCGGATCTTCCGTATTGTCTGATATCAACAATATGAAGAATACCATCGGCGATATCTTCCGCTAGAGCATTTTTCAAGAATTGTAGCGAAGAATGTGAATGAGCGCGGACGCAGGTCTGCGCGGATACAGAAAAACAAAAGAGAGCAGACGCGGGATAGATTCGTGCTACGAATATCCGAAGATCGCTCTCGTAGAGGTAGTAAAATGAATATCAGAAAAGTGATAGCAGCAGTCATACTCGGAGCACTGGTTTCGCCGCTTGCAGCCTACGCCGACGGCGACTCGAGTAGAGAAGAGCGGAGTGAGCGACGCAGTGAGGTTCGGGCCTCGGCTGACCGAGGTCGTGAAATACGCATCGACCGCAGAGAGCGAACCAATCCCTATGCAGCCACTCCCTTTAGTGCAATCGGAGGAGGGGAGGCAAGTCGCTATAGAACAGATCAGGGCTGGTCCCGTGGTCGTTCACACTGGTGGGGCTACTACGGCTCTCGTCGAAGCGATATTCCGACCACCGGATATACGCCACCATCCCGCTAGAGACGAAAAACCAGAGCAGTCGTGGGATGAAATCGGAGCATGTGTATCCGAAACTGCTCTGGTCCATCAACAATAGAGGCCTGTCTGTGGGGACCGGCCTCTGCTCTAGTCCTTTCTTTTCCTGCATAATCTGCTCAACTTTCCCTCAAGCTCCCAGGCAGCTCCTGTTTTTGCAAAGTTTGAATAATTATTCTCCCGGCGATAGGCTGAGCCTGCAACATAGTTCCTTGCTCGGGTTTCTCCCGAGATAACGTATGCGGGGAGGCTTATGGAGACAAAGCACTATGACCTGGTGGTTGTGGGGTCTGGTCCGGCCGGAGAGAAGGGAGCCGCTCAGGCAGCCTACTTTGGCAAGCGCGTAGCCCTTGTTGAGGCACAGGAGTTCCTCGGCGGCGCAGCCGCCGGGACCACGGTGCCAAGCAAGACACTTCGTGAAACCGCTCTGGCGCTATCGGGTCTGCGCGCGCGACAACTGTATGGGGTCGACCTTTCGCTGAAGGGGCAGGCTACCGTTCAGGATTTCTTGCGGCATGAGCGCTCCGTGAAGGAACACGAAAGAAGCCGCGTAGAACACAATCTGTCACGACATGATATCGACCGCTATGACGGTCTTGCGAGTTTTATTGATGGGCGAAATCTTCGCGTCGTCTCTAGTGGGGAAGTTGTCGCCCGTTTAGCCGGGGACATCATTCTTCTTGCGACCGGTTCTTCTCCTCGTCACCCTGATATCTTTCCAGAGCATCACAATATTTACGATTCAGATACCATACTCAATCTGGACCGCATGCCAGAGAGTATGATTATTGTCGGCGCCGGGGTGATTGGCTGCGAGTATGCCTGTCTTTTTTCCACCCTTGGCGTGAAGGTCTCGCTCATTCATCCAAGTGTTACCATGATGCCATTTCTCGATGGCGAAATTTCGCAAACGCTGCAGAAGTGTATGAAACAAATAGGCGTTGAGCTTCTATTTGGAGAGCAGGTCAGTAGCTGTCAGGCAGATGAGAGTGGCGTTTCAGTGTTTATGGAGTCTGATGCCCGGGTGCAGGCGGATATCCTCATGCTGGCAACCGGCAGGACCAGCAACACCGGTCTGCTGAACCTTGATGCGGCGGGTATTGTTACGGGCTCATACGGGCGGCTTGAGGTTGATGAGAACTACCAGGTGGTGCATCCGGAAACCCGAAAGTGCGTGGCAGGAGTATATGCCGCGGGGGATGTTATCGGAGCGCCCGCACTTGCCTCAACCTCTATGGAGCAGGCCCGCTATGCGATGGTGAAAGCCTTTGACCTCTACCCGTATAAGGAGAATGTGGCTCCTATCCTGCCCGTTGGTATCTATACGATCCCCGAGTGCTCCGGAGCCGGGATGACCGAAGAACAGTGCAAGGAGGAAGGCCTCGACTATGTGGTTGGTAAAGCCTATTACAACGAAAACGCGCGAGGTATGATAATCGGCGATCAGGAGGGATTTTTAAAACTGATCTTTGAGTTTAATGACTCGGTGCAGACCCCGATGAAGTTGCTCGGGGTACACGTAATAGGTGAGATAGCCTCAGAGCTTTTGCATACGGGCCTGGGTGCGCTGATTGCCGGGGCCGGGAGCAATCATTTTATCGATATATGTTTTAACTACCCGACGCTCGGAGAGCTATATAAGTATGCGACCTATGCGGCCATGGGTGAGCGTGCGAGACGGCTCTCTTAGTGTTCCCGTCGCTTTTATACGCTCCAGGCAGTGCTTGTTGGCTGGCTATTGACACGCCTCCGACAATGCCTTTACCCTGAGTGCCTCTCTGGAGGAGTCCTCTCTTTCGGCGCTTCTCCCGGAGCGATGTCTGTTCTTCTTATTTTCTTTCCGTAGACGATGGTATCTGTCTCTCCTTCTTGATTTAACCGGGGGCTTGCTTTAACCGGGGGCTCGATTTGACCAAGGGCTCGAGTTAACCGAGGGGGAGAGATAAGAGAATTCTTTGAGGTTTCTGATTTGCTGTATGCCGCGTTGAGGCTTGGGGCTCTCTAAGGAGAACCGCAAGCCTTGTCGCACATTGCGTACAAGCAGATTCATTCCACAAACCCCGGAGTAGGGAGATGAGAACGTTTGTTAACGAAGTCGCTCGACGTTTAGAGAGGGCGGGTGGCTATCCGCTTCTCGCCGGTGAATGCGTCAGAGACTCTATGCTGGGCATTGTGCCTCAGCGGTATTGCCTTGAGGCCTATCAGTTGTCGACTGATGACATCGGTCGATCGCTTAGTGGTCTGGACGTAGACACGACTGAGCAGGCCTTTGGTGTGTTCAGAGTTCGGGCCACTTGGGATTCCGTTGACGTGGTGCTTCCCGGCTGCACTGTTGACCACGATTTTGAACAGAGCGCCCTTGTTTCAGACGGCTCTCCACGGCGGAATCTTAAAGAATCCGCCTCCGGGCGGACCTTTACGGTAGACAGCCTCGCAAGGACCATGGACGGAACCGTCATTGATTTTTTCGATGGCCTGTCCGATCTTACGGCGCGTCGATTGCGACTGATGCCAACAGTCGATCGGGAGGATGTAGATCGTGGTCTGCATGTCCTTGATGCTATGCGTGTTGCAGCTCGTTGCTCCCTTGACGTCGACGATGAATCAAGAGCGGGCTTTTGCGAACTGAATGCCTCCCTGGAGGCTTTGTCTCCCCGGTTGACCTGGTCGAAATTTTCTCGACTGATGCTCGAGGGTGGGGACATTCGCCGGGCCTTCAATTTCCTGAAGCGCACGGGCTGTCTTTCGGTGTATCCGGAACTGAATGCCCTTGATGGCTGTGCTCAGGAGCTTTGCTGGCACCCGGAGGGAGACGCGTTGCAGCACTCTCTTCATGTCTGCAACGCCGCGGCGCAGATTGCCAATCGAGAGCATCTAACGCCTGATGCGCGTTTGGAGCTCTTGCTGGCTGCGCTTCTCCACGACCTTGGAAAAGCCGTAACCACCAAAAGAAACGCTGCTGGTCGCTTGATCTCTCCGGGTCATGCTGCCGTTGGTGTTGACCTGGCAAGGAGCTTTCTGGAGAGGATTGGCGCGCCGAAGAAATATATCGAACGCGTACTCCCTCTGGTCGCGGAACACATGTTTCATCACAAGGTTGCGCAACCGAGCAAGAGGACGCTGCGACGCCTTGCAAGACGCTTGCAGCCTTCGACGGTGGAGGCCTGGGAGCGCCTGGTCAGAGCCGACTATGCGGGTCGGCCTCCCTTGCCACCCAGGAACCCCGTTGCTCAGTGGGGGCTCATTCACAGGGAGATGCAGGTTCCGCAACCCATATTGCGGGGGAGACATCTGATCGCACAACTGCGGATGGAGCCCGGGCCGCATTTCAAACCCTTGCTCGACGAGGCATATCGCGTTCAAAAAGTCGAGGGTTGGCAGGGGTTGCAGGAAGCGATGGAATGGGCTCGTGCTCACTGTCTTTAGTGCACGTCAGATTCGAGTGTTGCTGCCTGTCGCATTGGTTTTTTCTTACTCTATCGAAAGGTGTATTCGGTGGAGTAAAGGTGCGGTTTATACGTTCTCTTTTCTCTACCACTATGCGACCTTACTACTAAGTGACCATGGTCCGAGGTGATAGTAGTAACTCGTGGCCAATATCTCTTTTTGCTAACTCTTTAGGTGAATGAAAAAACGCGAACTAATAAACCTCGGCTTTGAGGAGTCGATGTCCATAGACCACGCACTTGCGGCCTATCGAAAGAGGCTGAGTTCGGGATGCGACAAAGCTTCAGCCCGCGCAGAGCTTAAAGCGATTTCCGAGTGTCCGGAAGAGTATCGGGAAGATGCGGTCTGGGGCGATCTGGCAAGACATTTGCTCGAGCTGCGTAGTTCTGCTTCCTCCGAAACCAAATATGATTTGAAGACCAGCCCCGAGTATAGGACCTGGGGTGAGGATATTGAGGAAGAAGCGCACACTCAGATGCGCAACGCCTGTTCCTTGCCGATTTCTGTCGCCGGTGCCCTTATGCCCGACGCTCACACCGGCTATGGACTGCCTATAGGGGGCGTCCTCGCCACCGATAACGCCGTGATTCCGTACGCCGTCGGGGTTGATATTGCCTGTCGAGTGATGATCAGTGTTTGCGATTTTCCTGTTAAGAAACTTGTCGGAGAGCAGCAAAAGCTTGAGCGAATTCTCGAAGACAATACTCGTTTCGGCATGGGGGCGACCTTTGAGCAAAAAAGGCAGCACGACGTACTCGATGAGGATTGGACATTCTCCCCAGTCACCGGAGCACTTAAAGATAAGGCCTGGAGCCAGCTGGGAACCAGTGGCTCAGGCAATCACTTTGCAGAGTTCGGTATCCTCTCGGTCGAGGAGAGCTATGCCGAGCTTTCTCCTGGTTCTTATGTCGCTTTGGTGACGCACAGTGGCTCACGGGGTGCCGGAAGTCAGGTGGCAAATCATTTTTCCACGCTTGCTCGAAAGAAACACTCTGGTTTGCCGAAACATCTTTCGCATCTGGCGTGGCTCTCGATGGACGAAGAAGGGCAGGAGTATTGGGAGGCCATGCAGCTCATGGGTCGCTACGCCAGTGCAAATCATCACGTTATCCACAACAGCGTGCTGAAAGCTCTGGGTGTCAAAGCGAGGTTTCAGGTGGAGAACCACCATAACTTCGCCTGGCGTGAGACGCATTTTGGGCGGGACTTAATTGTGCATCGCAAAGGAGCAACTCCCGCCGCAAAGGGCGTATTGGGGTACATACCCGGTACGATGGTGGATCCCGGATACCTTGTTGAGGGCCTGGGTAACCCTGATTCCTTGCATTCCAGCTCTCACGGAGCAGGCAGACTTATGTCACGCCGGAAGGCTCGAGAGAGCTCAACTCAGAGTGAGCTGCGCAAGGTCTTAAGCGATCATGGCGTGCACCTGCTGTCGGCCGGACTGGATGAAGCGCCTCATGCCTATAAAGACATCGATACGGTGATGCATGCGCAGCAATCCCTGGTCAGAGCACTCGCTAGATTTGTCCCTAAAATCGTTAAGATGGCTCCGGACAAACGTTAAGCGCGTTTTCGGGTTTGATTTGTGGACCGTTTATCGCTAGCGTGAGCGTCCGCTCTTTTGAGATATCACCCGGGGTATCATCAGAAGGCTGCCTCGACAGAGCCCATTCTTCAAAATGTCCAAAGGATGTAGTGAAGATCTGTATTCAAGAAAGATGAATAGTTCTGTCGGGTAGCTTTCCGCTACGAGTAAATGTGTTTTACTCAATTGGTTTTCAACTCCTCTTGCCAGAGTGCCGTCGAGCGCTCATATACGTTTCTTTCGCCTCCATCCCCAAACCAGAAAGTACTATCATGAAAGTGCCATTGACGGTTGAAGCAAGTCTCTCTGATTTGCTCACCCTTCGCCGCCGCGCGCTCGAGCATGCCGCTGAACTTGCGCAGGCAGTCGTTTCCGGGCCTCGTGCTGAGGCGAACGAAGCAACTGCAATCCTCGAGATGATTGCCGGAGATCTCGGGGTGAAAGCAAGCGCCGAGATAATTCACTGCCTTACGGCAAGTACTAACGCTTATTCAGGACGAACTACGAGGAATGTGCTCAAAGTTCTGCGCTCTGTGCGCGCCGAGGTGCCCGATCGAGCATTACGGGAGTATTTCAGCTTCTTACTTCACTGTCTGTCGAATCGTGCCCGCTTCGATCTGGTAGCTTCGATATTCGAAGACCGCCTGGCTCAATGTCCGAAAGACGAGCTGGGAGGCTTGATGGCCTTTGCTTCCGAGCAGCTTTTCAAGCGTGGGTATAGCGAGGCGCAGCGGCTCAGAATGCTGCGCCTGGCGTATCATGCCCAGGTGCGTATGACGCAGCTCGATGGTCCGGCAAGTGATACAGGTCTGTTGCTCATCCTCAGGGCCCTGTGCCGAGAGAATGAAGCTTTGCGCAAGCTTGCCGGGCAGGCGTTATATTCCCTCCGTTTTCAGCTTCCTGGTATCCTCTCTAAACGTACGCTAGAGCGAATGCGAGAGATCCTCGGGAAAGATGTTTCTGAGCTTACGCCTGCTCGCAAATCTCGAGCAATTTGGGCAAAGCAAAGACTTATTCATGCCATTGGTGCTGGTTCGGGTCTGCGCGGCATGCTCGCTGCAGAAATGTTGCATGCTATGGTTGAGGACGGAAGCATCTCCGGCTTTGGATCGCGAGATCTGGAGAAGGAGTTCTCACCCTCATGGTCAATTATGGGAATGACTCATGGTGTCGTCCCTGCGTTTAATGATGTGTGGCCCGATTTGCGCGAGGGATTCCTGCGTGGCGGCGACGTCGGTCCCATGACCTGTGCCAGAATTGTCGTCTCTTACGGCCCTCAGGCCCGCGGTAAGCTCCGTGAGATGGTTCGCTTGTTCAAAGAGCGGCACGGTGACTGTGGTGTTTCTTCGCCACTTCTCTGGACCATCCTGCAGGTCGGAATTGGTACTGACATTCCAAGGAAAACTCTTGAGTGGGTACGTGATACGGAAGGTAATTGCCCTCATACTAATGAGCTGGAGTATCTGGTCCGAAACCGAAGACCGGCTCCCATGCCCGCGTATATGAGACGAGTCCTTCGGCGTATGTCAAAAGAGAAAAGCTGAATTCGTCCTGCTTCGGCATGGTGCGTTCAGAGTAGAGGTTTTCCGCCGCATGCAGAGCAGCGGCTTTGTTTGTTAGGCGGAAAGCCCCTTCTTTCGTGCAGTAGCCAGGTGCGAAAACAGAATACTTAGAGACGCATCACTGCGGTATGAGATAGTAGCTGACGAACTATCAGGTCCAGAAAAGCGAATCCTTTTTTCGCAGCAGGATCCAGATAAAGAAGGGTCCGCCGAGAAGCGATGTGATAATGCCGACCGGTAAATCGGAGGGAGCGACGATAACTCGAGAGACTGAATCGCAGATCACCAAAAAACTTCCCGAGGTAACAATGGTACAGGGTAAGAGGGTTCGGTGAACTGCTCCTGTCCACATTCGACAGAAGTGGGGAACCATAATACCAACAAATCCAATCGGGCCGGTGAAGGAAACAACCGCGCCGATCATTAGCGATGTCACAAAAAAGAGCGTATTGCGCGTTTTTCTCACATCTACGCCGCGACTGTAGGCAAGCTCATCGCCGGCCGAAATCGCATCCAGCTCAGCGCTGAAGTACATCGCAAGCCCGAGGCCAATGACCGCAAAGGGAAGCACGCTCCCGACGGCAGCATAGTCACTCGTCTCAAGCCCGCCCATCAACCAGCGCACAATTTGAAAGGATTGGGTAAAGTTGCTGAGGTATTGCGAGAACAGTAGAAGACTCGAAAAAAAGAAGCTCATCGCCACTCCGGCGAGCAGCATCCCGGCGCTGGAGACTGTCCCGGCAGCCACCAGATAGATCAGCACGGTAACGAAAAGGCTACCAAGCATTCCCCCAAGAGTGATTCCGTAGACTCCGGCGAAGGAGCCGGTGAAACCGGCGATGATTGCCAGTGCGGCACCGAAAGACGCGCCG
>JAUIMJ010000057.1 GCA_030433295.1 bacterium
TTCAAACTCAAGCAGCATTGAATTCTGTGCTTCGAGTTCTTTAATCCGCTGTGCCAGCTCATCTCGCTCGGTTTCCACCCCGAGCAGCCACACGTAGTGCCCCCAGTAATAGCGAAACGACTGGGTCACTTCATGATGGAGGCGTTCGAAGGGAAAGAGAACCGACTGAACGAGGGAGCCACCGAGACGAGCGAAAGAGGGATTCTGAATACTGTGGTTCGTGAGCTGGATAGAACAGACCAATAAGGTCAGACTGGCAAGGGCCAGGGAATTTCGGCGCAAAAACTCCGCCATGATTCTTATTCTACCCCCAAATTTTAGAACGACTCCCGCCTACCGGCGGCCAGCATCAATCCCGAAGGATTTGCGTCCCCTGCAGGCATAGCGCCCATCGCGAAGGGCTAACGCCCATCCCGAAGGGTTAACGCCCATCCCGAAGGGTTAACGCCCATCCCGAAGGGTTAACGCCCATCCCGAAGGGCTAACGCCCATCCCGAAGGGCTAACGCATTGTAACTTCTTTCAGCAACTCAGGATTGTCCAGAATCCGTCCCGAGCCAACCACGACCGCAGTTAAGGGGTCCTCAGCCAGAACGACGGGCAATCCAGTCATGTGCTGCACGAGCTGATCGAAATTCCGCAACAATGATCCGCCACCGGCAAGGGTAATACCCCGGTCAACGATATCCGAAGCCAGCTCCGCAGGAGTTCTTTCGAGCACCAGCCGAATAACCTCAACAATCTGCTTGATTGGCTCATTCAGCGCTTCCCGGATTTCTTCTTCTGATATCTCCACCGTCTTCGGCAGGCCACCGACGAGATCTCGTCCCGTGATTTCCACCGTGTGATTATCACCGGTCGGAAGGGCAGAGCCAAGAGAAATTTTCAACTGTTCAGCGGTTCGTTCTCCGATAGCGAGATTATAATTACGCTTAACGTAATTCATAATAGCCTCATCCATCTTATCGCCACCGACGCGAATGGACTGTGAGTGAACAATGCCGCGTAGAGAGATGACGGCAACCTCCGTGGTTCCTCCGCCGATATCGACGATCATTGAACCGGTAGCTTCCGTCACCGGAAGTCCCGCCCCGATAGCTGCCGCCATAGGCTCAACGACGAGATGCACTTCACGAGCACCCGCCGACTCGGCTGACTCTCTGACTGCTCGCTTTTCAACTTCTGTGATTCCGAAAGGAACGCAGACGATAACGCGGGGCTTGACGAGATTTTTCTTGTTGTGAGCACGCTGAATGAAGAAGCGAAGCATTTCCTCGGTCACCTCAAAATCAGCAATCACCCCATCTCGCATCGGCCGAATGGAATTTATTCCGATGGGGGTGCGCCCGCACATGTGTTTTGCTTCGGTGCCGACGGCAACGACCTTGCGGATCTCTTTGCCATTTTCCAGCGACTGCACGGCGACCACTGAAGGTTCGTTCGCCACGATGCCTTTACCCTTGACATAAATAAGCGTGTTGGCCGTCCCAAGGTCTATCGCTAAATCGCTTGAAAACGCTCCCAGTAAGGAATTGAGCATGGATTTTTCCCTCACTTCATGAAAATCAAACAACACAAGGCCGAATAATCCTCCCAACACTCCAGTCGAAGCGCCCTACACTCCACTCGAAGTAAAAGCCATCCACCGCTGGAAGCGATGCTAGTGATAAAACGGAAGAAATGGTTTAGTCAGAGAGAACTCCGAAGACTCCGCCAATCAAAAGGTCACCTTATGCACGTGAATGAAGCTACCAAGTTTTTGAATCAAAGTCACACGAGCGGAACAGGATTATTGGCAGTTATTTTTGCTGTTCTTGCACTCTCTTACCACGCCGGGGCCTACGCCCAATCGCAGAACGAAGTTCCGCCCTTGTGGACAACGGCTGTAGAGGGAAATGTTTTATACGAAAAATTCTGCCAGCAGTGTCACGGCCCCAAGGGGCGCGCCCCTGAGTCCGTCAGGGAGTTGTTCCCCAACATCTTTCCGGACTTAAAAAAATCTAAAAAATTGTGCGTCGCCCCAGGCCGCCCAGGGCTCGAAGCGAGCTCCCAGGCTGGGTCCCCTGCTGCTAGACTGCGCAGAAAATCGGAAACCTACCTGCGCTACATGCACTGGGAAAGGAACATGCCTTACAGGACCTACCTCAGCCCCGAACAAACTGCCAGACTCCTTACCTTTTTGGGAAGCTGGTGTGAGGCCCCGCAGGATGAGAGCCGGGAAGAAAGCTCCGCGGCGCTGCCGGGATCCGCTGAAAGCCCCATGAAGGATAAACCGGGGAAAGATGAACCCGAGCAAAATAAATCCGGGCAGAATAAATCGAGTCCGCCTGATGAGGAGGATTAGGCAAAACTAGCCGAGGGATTTCGTCAAAAACTTTTGAGCAGGGACTTAGCTCCCCACGGCACCCTAAAACCAACTGCCGCCTTGGAATACTATCCGGCCGCGCTAACTAGCCGTGCTAACTAAAGGACTGCTTCGTACCTTTAAACAGCGTTTTCCAGAGCCTCCGGCTCGGAATTGCTGGAGCCACCGGTAGCGGAATCCAATTGAAGCTCGGAATCCCCGGAATCAAGAGAGCTTTCATCAGCCGATGTCTGACTCAGGCGCCTGACGACCTGCCTACGAATCTTATCAGACAACTGTTCTAATTCAGCATCTTCAAGTGTCAGCGAGCACTCCTGAAAAAAATCAAGAATTAGAGATATTTGCTGCTCTGAGGGAAGTCGGCGGTCCACAAACAGATGAGGCTTGCCCGTGTAGATACACTCCCCGCTTTTCACCCTGAATGCCGGCCCTCGAGACAGTTTCTCCCGACGCACCGAAATACCGCGGGCTTCAAGTATTTTTCCCAGAATCCGCAACTGCCTGTCTGCTTCCCGCTCTTGTTTGGACTTTACTTTGGGCGCCATCAACTTCTCTCTACTGCCTCCCTCATGTATTGGGAGGAACACTCTGAATCTATTGCATTTTCCCAAAAGGAAACATCCGCTTGAAGGTCTCTGAAAAAAGCATCGACCACGCCCGGCGAGGGAAACATGCGCGTGCGGGGAACATTGGAAAGCGATCTTTTTCTGACTAATTCCGCCACCAATTATTCACCTATCGGGGAATTAAACCGACTATTGCTGTAGATATCAAGAGTATTTGTGAGTTTGAGAGCCTGAGAACTATGAGAATAGGACGTGTAAAAAAGGCCCGCAAAAAGAAGCGCGGCAAGAAAGGCTCAAAAATTTCAAGAGGTTATATGAGAATCGATAGCAGTACCGAGGTGCAGGCCCGGGAGAAGCCACGATCTGAGAATAATAGAAGCCAGCAGGCCGATGAGCAACAAGGCCGGCAGGAGGCTGAACAGGCGCGACGCGAAGCCCAGGCCGAGGCCCAGGGTGGTAGCAGCCGTGGCGTTGCCTAGAAGAAAATCTTAATAGTACCGCAGTTTTTGTAGATGCGTCCTTTGACCATCTACCGTCTTGGGAGGGAATTACGTGCGAGCCCCCGGGAGCATCCAGCTCCCGGGGATTTTTTTTGTCCCTATCCTGACCCAAATTTTTTTACTTCCACACGCAACAAAATTTCCGAATTGAGCGACTACCACCTGAAGCATTTTTCATAGAAGCGCAGCAAAATGCTTCTGAGCGCGGACGCAGGTCCGTGCGGGAAAAGAGAAACGGGAGCTTTTGATAAAAGCGCAGCGAAAAACTTTGTTCGAGCACGGACGTTCGTCCGTGAGGGAGAAGAGAAGAATGGAAATATCCAACACCATACGTACGGAACTACAGCCGAGTGACACGACACGTAACGCTGAGAAAGTGACACCCCGAGCAGCAGACAAAGGAGGTCAGATGATGAGCAACGATCTCTATTCCCTGAAACCGGATCCATCATATCTCTCACGGGGTGCGACTATGGTTGGTATCTATACCGGCGTGGAAAACGATGTCCCCATCCCTCCGCGCTCGACGCTACAACCTAAAGCAAATGAAGAAGACGGTACTGTGGAAGTCTCTACCGAAGATGGATATCTGATCACCTTCACCGCTGAGCGCGAGGAGTGGACTGTGAAGGATCCCGAGGGACGAACAACGCGGATTTGGGGTGACCCCCATGTCGTCGAGTCCGATGGTGACACCTGGGATTTCACCGAGGACTCCACCTTTATCTTTGGCAACAACAAGATAAGCGTACAAACCACTCCGGTGGTCAACGGCGCCAGCTACAGTGATACCGTAAGCATCTACAACGGTAGCGATCGACTGACCGTCACGGACATAGAGGAAAACAAACCGAGAATAGAGGCCTGGAGTCTCGACGCCCGGGAGCACGACGATTCAATCAACGACGGAAAAACCTACACGCTCAATGCCACCGGAGATGCCTTCGAAAGTCAGGATTAATACGGAACCCGGGACGCAGGAAAGCGTACAACAGGGAAGCTAACTACAGGGGAGCGGCTGCGGCTCCCCTGCCCTATCGGGGGTTTCGCTGCAGACACAAGGCTCTCTCAGAGGAGATAAGGTTCTGGAAACACTTATCATATTACCAGCATCCCCCCTCAGGTCACTACCACATCACTTTCTTCAATAACAAGATTACAGGGGACCTCTTATTGGGTCTCATTAATTTCCGGTTTTATACAGGTTGCACTCCATGGCTTTGTCCGACCAACATATTTCTACACTACGCTCGCTTAAATCGCTCGGGATACTCGGTCTGATATTCGCGGTCGCCCTGCCTGTCAGCGGCTGTAAAAACAGCGGTGCGGAGTTTAGAAAAGTCCTGCGCAGCGCTGCACGAGACGTAAACAAATCTGACAATCCGAGTCGCTCTGACAAACGCAGCAAAGGCAAGCAGGCCAAAAACGATTCTGCTGAGGAAAACCCCGATGAGATCAAGGTTTGTCCCGAAGGGTCCCGACGTTACGGCAAGCCACCTCCTCGCGGCCTGTATCAGTACTGCGCCGCCGCCAATAAAGATGGAAAGACACTTCCTCACGGGCCGTACCGAAAATGGCATAAGAACGGCAAGCTCAAACTGGATGCAAACTACAAGCTTGGCGAGTATCACGGTCGCTACGCTGAGTTCTTCCCGAGCGGAGCCAACAAATCTCTGGGAATGTATGTCGAGGGCGAACAACACGGAACCTTCACTCACTGGAACAAGAAAGGTGGGAAACGCATGGTAGAAACCTATGCCAATGGCAGCAGAAACGGCCCCGCGGCATACTGGTCCCGAAAGGGAAAGCTCGAAAGAAAAGGAACCTACCGCGAAGACGTGAGTGATGGCCTGTGGTCTCTCTATCACAGCAACGGCAAACTCAAGTCGAAGACCACCTATGCAAACGGACAAAAGAACGGACGCGCAGAGGAGTATCATCGCGAGGGCACACTGGTCACTCGCGCCATGTTCAACAATGGCGTAGAGCATGGGCCCTGGATTTCCTACTGGCTTAACGGCAGCCCCAAAGAGCAGGGAGTATTTTCCGAAGGGGTAAAAATCGGGAAATGGGTTGAATACCGGAAGGACGGAACACCGAAGAACACGGTCTGGTACAAAGACGGAGTAGTCGCCCGCTCCGATACGGCACGTAGAAAAGGAAAAACTTCCCGCAGGCGGACAAAGGCAACTCGCCGAGGCCGTTTCGGAAAAGGGGATATTTTCGGGGGCGTCCCATCGGCGGCAATTCGCCCCTCGAGACGAGCTGTTGAAAGACCGCCGGTGCCCAGAGAGCGACCTCAGCCGGTTGAACCCGACAGCGGTTGGACCTCAATGTAGCAATCCCAAGTATGGGATTTCTTCTCTCGTCCTTGCCAGACCTCCTGACAGGCACCTGAATGCGCGGGCCTAAGTCCGCGCGGGAAAAGGAAAACTACAGCGATACTTCTGAGCGTATCAAGCTCTGCAAGCCCCCAAAAAAAAACAATCTCTAATTGCTTTTTAAGTCATTTGAGCATGCTAGAATTTCTGCGTTGGACACCTTATATGACTTACGTCCTCAACGGAGTACCCGCAGCATGACCTCACTTAGCAAACAGCCACAGGATGTTCCCAAGCACGCTATTTCAGTAGACAGCCACGTGGAGCGACTGAGTTTGCGCAGCGAGAGTCTCAGGCCCGCACCGATTGAACTCGATGCTCTGGTCAGCAGCCAGCGTCAGGCCGGCCAGACGATATACAACTTCGGTCTGCCAGAACATGTAGGTTTTCCGAGTTGCCCTGGCATTGAACCGCAAGAGGAGACGACCTCGAACGATGAGGTAGACAGGAATGAGAAAGACAAGGCTGAGAAAAACAGGGCTGAGAAAAACAGTGCTGATTCCCAAACCGGAGTAGCGCAATCCAGGACCCTGAGCTCCGCTCATCACCACCCCACGGGCACCCTTGCGCTAAAGCGTTCGATTCTGCGTTGGTCTGAAGCGGATACGAGCTACCATCCCGAAAATGTGGTTGTCGGCTCGGGAGCGAACCAGAGTATTCTGCATGCCTTACTTGCGATCTGCGATCCCGGTGATTCTGTAATTGTGCCACCGATCCCCCGGGAGAGTTACCTTGAGCTTGTAAAAATGTCCGGCTGCCGTCCGATGCTCGCCGTTTCGACCGGCGAGGCACAGTCAGGAAGAATTCGTCGCGAAAGTCTGCTCAGACAGTTTGCCAGCTGCGAGCGAATACGAGCCGTGCTGCTATGTAATCCCTGCAATCCGACCGGTGAAGTCTATACCGCCAACGAACTAAGAGAAATTCTCGATATCTGCGCCGACTACGGTGTGTATGTATTACTCGACCGTCGCTTGTGGAGAACAATTCCGACGGAGGTACGCAAGGACATCGCTCTTGACAGCAAGGCACATCTCCCCTGGCTTATTCACATAGACAGCATTTCCGGTGATTTCGAATCCTCCGTCGGCCTGCGGGTCGGCTGGACCATAAGCCCCAGCGATGTTGCAGAGCGCATTGCCAACCTGCAGAAGCACGGCGGCTCCGGTGCGGCGACCCCAAGTCAGATGATGGCAATAGAAATGATGAACGCAGCAGACAGCGCAGCCGAAGACATGCGGGCGGACTTTCTGCTCAAACGCGCACTCTGGGAAAAACATTCCCGAGACATTCCACACGTCACCATTTATCCGACGAGCGCCGGGGTGTATTCCTACTGGGATATCTCGGAGGCCATCGGGATGAAAACCGCGGAGGGACGCATTTTAGGCACGGCAGATGACGTCAGCGAGTATCTCCTCGAATCATTTTCGGTGATCAGTACCCCGGGCTCTGCCTTCCTCGGGGAGGATCTCAGTTCCGAAACATCCATACCGCCCTCCCTGCGTTTTTCTTTCGGTACCGAGAAGGAAGCTATCATCGATGGGCTCGCGCGGGTTCGAAGAGCGTTTGAGCTTCTGGAACCCTAGAAAGGGACTGTCGAACAAGGTGTTCGAGGGACGCTTCGCGTCCCGGGCCTGTTTTTCAACAGTCCCAGAAAAAGATTGGCAGCAGGTAGCAGTAAATAACCCTGAGGTATTTTCCGCTACTGCTGCCCAATCTCCTACCAGAGACCAAGAGACGTAGCGGCAGAACCCGAACTACCCGGCCAGAAGCTCTCCCGGAACGATGTCGACCAAATGGGCGGGTTTGCGCCCATGCATGGATTCGTTTTCCAGGAAGATGGGTCCGAGGCGGTCGGCGACCTTGGTGCTGTGATCACGCTCAATCATCGCCCAGGTTTGCTGGGAGAAGGGATTGCGAAAACGATCGAGCACGTCCTGCGCAAACTGCTCGGCACCGTCGGTTCGACCAAGAACGAGAGGAACGATGTCTTCGTGGATCATCGTGGTGAGCCAGTCGACAAACGTGGAATCCTCCATGCTCTCGCGGACGTAGGTATGGGGGCGACCGTTAGCGATCTGCCAGCACACCGACGCCGTATGCGAACCGTTCAGGATTCGAAACTTCCGAAGGAAGAGTCGCGAGATGTCCTCGACGTACTCGACGCTGCCGTGATCGTAATACACAGGCTCAGCGCCGTCCGACTCAACGCCGAAGAGTGCGTAGGGCTCAACGCCCGTCAGCAGCTCATCTTCGAAGGTCAGCTCACCGTGGTTCTCGGGACGTTCCGCCGGAACGATGCGGTCGACCAGGGTGTTATGGAACGTGCATTGGGTCTTGAGGAAGGTAAGGAACTCCTTTGACCATCCCCATTGTTCGGCGAGGTCGAGCACGATGGTGAGAAGCTCGTCCGCCTGCTTCTCGCGCAGTTCGAGCGAGAAGATACGCAAACCGCCTGCATCCGATTCGAAACGCTTCCGCAAGAGGTGAAGCAGCTTGGCCGGGAAGGTCACCGGAGCGCCCTTTGCTCGGCTCCAGTTGGCTGCGGCATCGTGATCTTCTCCGTCCAGCTTGAAGCCGGTCTCCGCCGTATTGTGGTTGATGAAGCGGACTTCCGGATTTGCGGCCAGACTAAGCAGCTCCTGCCACTGATCGTCGTCGCTCATCACAAGAGCCCGGTCCACGGAATCGACCACGTGGATCTCGTTGAGGGTCTTGCCGGCCTGCGAACCCTGCACGGCGACGTGAAACTTGCCGCCCTGCCGATTGAAGGCCTCGGCGCGATCGACTCCGTAGCTAACGGCAACGACCGCTTTCCCAACACCGGTACCCGCGGCGTTGGCAAGAGACATGGGGAAATTGATAAGACCTCGCTGAAGGCCACCAGAACCGATCTGGATTGTGGAAACAGAACTTGTCATAGAGCTCTCCTCGACGCTGATGCGATGTTTCGCCCAGCCAAAAGTAGTGGAATCCAACCCCCGAGCGGGTGCTGGGTCAAGAAACACCGGTATCCGGACGGCTGCAATAGCCCATCTCCCGGAACGGGTGTTTCTTGACCTGGTAAAACCTTAGACATACCGTGTTTCTGCTACCTACCACGTGCGGATACCATCCACCGGCTTGCATTTTAAACGGAAACTGGAGCTGGGAAATGAGATCGGAACGTGGCAGGAAAGTTTATTCTGTAATAGGCTTTCAAAGAATAGTTTTTTACTAGGTTATTGATCGGTAATCCTAATGAATATGCGGTAATTTTGCAAGACTCCAAGAATATGGCCCCGGGCTCCCTGCAGATCCCCTCACCCTTTCCTGAGGATGTCGCCTTCTATGGCTTTAGCCTTGATGCCAGTCCTCTGGAGGAGGTGCTGGCTGCCGCGCCGCAGGCTGACCTTCGCGTAGTCGAACACGCGGGCTCAGAGAAGAGGAAGAAGGAATTTCTTCTTGGTCGCAAAGCAGCCAGGCTTTGCCTGCGCAGGCTCGGACATCCGGACGTAGTGGCCTTAGCAAAAGGGAATCAGGGAGAGCCACTTTGGCCTGCGGGTATTTGGGGATCCATAAGCCACTCGGGCAGCTTTGTTCTCGCCTGCGCGGCCAAAGGCGAGAGAGAATCCGCCATCGCGATAGACATCGAAGATAGAAAGAAAAAGCGTTCACTCGAAATCGCAAAGCAGGTCTGTACTGCCGAGGAGCGCTCATGGTTTGATCAGCTCGAGGACGACTCTGAAAAGCGCTTGGCCCTGCTCTCCCTCTTTAGCGCCAAAGAGAGCATTTACAAAGCGTATTACCCGATTTGTGGCAGATACTTCGGCTTCCAGGCGGTATCACTGCAGCTAAGCCACGATAAAGCCAGTTTTACGGGGGTTTTGAGAGAAGAACTGCATCCTGAACTGCTTCCTGCACGAAAAACTATACGGGTGGCTCTTTCGACTGAGGACGATTACGTCCTCACCTCTCTCTACGAGCCCCTGCTCCGGGACGGATCTTAGGGGGCACTCTCTTTTAATTTTTTTCTGATACTGTCTATCTGCTCGGAGCGATGGACCAGGAAGCGGTCGAGTGCCTCCACAAAAAACTGCTCTAACTCCTCGTCGCTTGCCCCAAAATTACTGACAATGTGATCATACAGAGCTTTACTGCGTTCACTCATCGATAGCGTGATCTTATTCTCATTGAATCGGTCATCGAGGAGATCCCGAACCAGCCCGGAGAGAGAGAGACCGAGCTCCGATATCTGCTCGTGTTGCTCCGGCCGTATCAGAATATTCACCCGCTTAAATTTCTCATCCATTCCAGTACTCCTTTTGACGCCAAACAATCATGTCTCCACCGGTCCAATCCTACACCCGGTGATCCACAGCTTTGAGACCCAGCCACATTCTAGGCGCATTTTTCGCCTCCCGCTACCACAATCGACACACCGAGCTTGACACATTAGCCATAGATGTGTAGTTTACAGCCATCATACACACATAGGAGTATCTCTCGATGACAACTTTAACTGCATTCGGCGTCGTAATATCAGTGGTTGCTATTTTTGAGCTGATTAAGTCCGGAAGTATATGACATTTCAGTGGCTTAGCTCTCAATGAGCCCCGCGGAATCCAGGAGGATGATCACCCCCCTCTGACATTCTCACACCTATCGGGTCTTTCGCAGCACTCAGGCAGGGCAAGAATCGACGTTTGGCCCCCTCAGTAAAAAAATATTTCCCCTTAATTCAGGCAAATAGAATTACCTGTTCGCTGTTGAAAACCCCTCTAAGCCTTCAAATTTCAAGTGGTATAAGGCTATCAGCCAGGGCATGCGAGCCCCGTGCAATTCGCGTTGACACCCCCCGGGCACCACAATATTTTGTGTCCTGAGGGTTCAGAAAGACGCACTACAGTATCTCTTTGCTCCCCCCATCAGGTTCGCGTTTTCCCACGAAAACTCGCTTCCAGCGTTTTTGTTCTTTCGACACTGCATACGACGAAAATACCGGGTATGGACGCCTCTGCTTCAAGGCTTTACGGCTTCCAATTGACTGGCTCTGCCACCCGGCATTGCGACGGCCCCTGATGCGCGATCCTTCAAAACAGATTGCCGGCAGAGGAGAGAGTCGAAGAACTCGTGCATCCTCGCACAGGAACGGAGGAGGTAAGAGACGGTAGCACAATAGATTTGGTGAGGGGGGATGTGGCGAAATCGTTCAAATAACACTACGCGCTTTGCGAGAGAGGAAAGAGCACATGGCCGAGAACATACAAAAAGCAATACTCCTCGATGAACCTGCTTTTGATGAGCAAGGGGCCATACAGCCAGTCTTTACCGTCCGCCGGCGTGATGGTTCCACCACAAACTTTGATGAAGACCGCATTCGGATTGCCATTGAAGAGGCGTTTCGCGCCGACCGTCGCACCCCCAGAGAAGAAGCGACGGATCCTTTCAGTGCTCGGGAGGTGAAGCAAATCTCTGCGGAGGTAGTCCAGAGCATCCGACAGTGCTGCGGACATAGTGAAGAAATCGACATCGAAAAAATTCAGGACATCGTCGAAATCTGTCTTATGCAGCACGGGCACTACAGTGTCGCCCGCCGATACATTGTATATAGAGAAGAACATGCGAAAAAGCGCGAACAACGAGAGGATGTACGCAGCTCGACCGCATCGCTGCAGGCCTCTCCCTGGGCACGAGAGCACTTCCTCAATGCATGTGCGCACGGATGGTTGCCGACAGAGCATTGTCTGCAAAACGATAGGGCACTCTGGCATTCAGGGTCCCTGAGCAGTGTCGAACAGAGCCTCATCGCACAAAGTCTCTGTTTCCTTTCCGGTATACGGGAACTCCTGGCCGAGAATGTCGTGCTCTCACTTTACAAACGCGTTTCCAATGCAGAAGCACGACGCTTTTTGCTGCGCCAGGGCTTTGAACAGGCAAAGCACTTGCATGCCATCGATTACATGTTCGAGTCGCTTGAAATAGACCGCAGCCTGCTGCCCGGGACCCACGACCTCAAGGGAGCCGCCAAAAAGTATTACGATTTTCTCGAGACTTGCCTGGCCCCCCTTCAGGCAGATGAGGAAAGCTGTGCCACCACCGATGCGGCGCGATCACTGATACACAATCTTTTCGGCTCATATATTGTAGCGGGTGGAATTTTCTCAAACGGTAGAACTGCCATGCTCCTCTCTCTCACCAAAAAAGCGGGATTGCAGGGCATGGAAAGCATACTCGCCTCAATAGCTGATGATGATGTCGCTCAGCTGGACTTTGGTGTCGATCTAATCAATGCAGTAAAGGCGGAGCACCCCGAGGCCTGGACCCCACTCCTCCAGGAGGAAATGCTTCGACGACTTGAGGCAACGATTGATTGCGAGCGAGCCTATGCCCGAAAATGCCTTTCCGGCCTTCCATCATTACTGAGTTCTGCATCACTAAGCGAATACGCAGAAAACTTCGCCGACAGGCAGTTACAAAAGCTGGAAATGCCCGTGCGCTACGGGACTAAGAATCCATTGCCCTGGATACACAAATCGGAAATTACTCAAAAGGACGAAAGCGGTCTTAGTGAGAGACAGAGAGCCAGTACTCAGCTCTGGTAAGTCGCCCAGAGGGAGCCTGAGCTTTCCGGGATACATTCGGGAAGGGTGCTAGCGGGCGTTTGGGTCCTGCAGATTCCAGGCATCCAGCCATACCGTGCTTTGATAACGCATGCCAAAATCGGCGATGATTTTCTTCGCAAAATCAGGCATATGGGCAGCACCGTAAAAGATTGCAATCTTCTTTTTCCCGGAATCCAATTCTCTTCGCAAGACTTCTAGCGCCCGGTCATTGCGCTGGCGAATGAGAACGTCACCACTGCCCTTAGCAAACATACTCTTAAACTTCTTGAGATCGGCAAATTGCTCGGCTAAGAGCAATTTCATTGAGTATGCCTTATCCGGATGAAGCAAAGCGTATAGCATCTTGAGTTCGCCGCCGAGCTGGGGATTCTTCTTCTCCTCCGCATAGCTCTCCAACATTATCTTGAACATCAATGACCAGAAACTATTCCCGTCATCCGCCATAGCCTGAGAAAACTGTTCCGCAGTCATGTCTGCATGCACAAAATGTTCCGGGGTGTAGTCAACTTCCTCAAGCTGATAGCTCAGGCGCAAAAAGTTCTTGAGCGCGGCTTGCATTCCGCTGACCGGCGCAAGCTGAGCCTGTAGTTCCGCAGAGGCTTGGGAATCGCTCTTTTCTCCTGCGCCATTCTCTTTCGCCACATTCCCTTCCGAGGAGGAAGCCCGCGTGGAAGGATCATCTGCCACCCGATTCTTTCTCACTTTTGCTTCAGGACCGACCAGCTCAAACAGCACCGCATCGTAGCCCTCAAATATAGAATTGAGTTCCTCGTAATACGACTTGTCTCCAACGTGAACCGCAGAAACCAAATCTACCTGGACGTCCGAGTCTTTGGGATCAGAAAATCGCGCCAGCGCCACCTGCAATGCTCTTGCGGTGGCGTCCTGCTTATCGATTCGAATGAAAGGAATTTCTTCGGCACCAGCGGGAGCCGCAAAAAAAAGGCAGCAAAGCAATGCTAGTAAGGTTCTGCTAATTGGGCGAATGCACTTCATTCCCGTCGTTCCAATTCTTGTTAAAAAAACGCTCTGCATGAGCATCTCCAGCGGAAATAATAAATCCGCTAGCCACACAGACCATAGAGTACCACAGCATGGTCCACCTTCGTTAATGAGGCAATCCGAGCTACCGTCTCATACGATGAGTTCGATAGTCAGACCATTTCGATTCTCATTCTCTTTATCCGAGACAAGGTCTACATGTCCGTTTCCCGGGGCCCAGGGCGGATATCTCGGGGCCAGGTATCAGGTTTTTCGACATTTTTGGAAATAAAAGGTCTGGAATAAGGGCAAAAATGCCTACTGTGGTGAAAAAGTGATTCTCATATCCCCTTGCTTGCAGGAAAATAGCTGATAAGCCAAGTATTTACAGGTGCTTACACTATGTTCTTCCCCGTGTCACACTCAATCCGAGAGATTTCATAACAGTAGTAACAGCTGTAACGTCTAAGAATCCGAAAAAAGGATGAAAATACTTAAGTAATTCCCACACCCACACCGACCTATGATGTGGGATATGAGCTAGCTAACGCAGAGTAAAGAATTCAAAGGTTCCTGCATGTTAAGAGGTTTCACTAGCGGTTTTGCCTTCGCAATTTCGCTATTCACAGTACTGCTCTTTACGCCAAGTACCTCGTACGCAGGTTGAGGACCTGGCGGATGCGGCCCCGGTGGGGGCGGCGGCGGTGGTGGCGGCGGCGTCTTTGGCGGCGGTGGCGGCGGCGGTGGCGGTGCTGGCGGAGCCGGTGGCGGTGGTGCTGGAGGAGCAGGCGGAGCCGGTGGTGGTGTCTTTCAGAATCCCAGTGATAAATGCGCTACGGACCCCGATCTTCCTAATGCAAGTAAGATAGTCTGTGAGTACCTCGAGGGTGCTATCGGGAAATATCGCAAAGGCGGCGACGGAGAAAAATACGGAAAGAAAGCCGGCGACCTCATTCAGGGGACGTCCCAGAGAAGATCCGTGACCTGGGGTGGAAAGACGGTAAGCGCTGGTAACTCCGGATACGGCTTTGCGATCGAAAACAAACTCGATCAGCAGGACGGGCATGAAAGTCGTCAAAAAGCGTTTAAAGAATACTCCGAAGATTCCAAGCTCGCACTCAACTCCGCTACACTTGGCGCATGTATGCGTCCAAAAGAAGTCGTAGACCTCAAGTATACTGAACTGTGTAAACAAATTTGCCCGGAAGAGGTAAACCCGCTTCTGCCAGGCTGCTTATGTGGTCTCTTCCTCCCCTGCGAAACACAGAAGCGGACTGTTCTTGAATACTACCTGCCCGTATACGAGATCGTCATGAACAAAGCTGGCGCTCGAGTCTTCGACGTCACCATGTTCCGCAACTACGACAATGATCAAAAGTATCTGCGCTCCAAAGTTTCTCAGCTGCATGATCAAAAGAAGCAGGACCTCGAGCAGGCGCTTCAACAGGCTGGAATCGATACCAAAGATCTCAAATGGCCGGATTACGAGAAGGACGGGGAAGAACCCTTTCTTCAGAGGGCAAACGAATCCTTCAGCGTGACCGACTCAGCAGACGCTTCCTACCCCATTGGATTTCAAACGAATGTGCATGTGCAGGCAACGAGAAACCGACCTGATAAGTTCTGGCAGGGTTGGAAACTGGAACCCGAAAGCGCTCTCTGGTGCTTCAACAATCCCGAGAAGAAGATTGTAACCAACTCCATGGATCATGGAGATGGCGTCTATTGGGATCTCTCCACGCGCTCGGAAGACTCGCACAACGTCTGGCCTCAGGCTTCTCAGGCCATCCTCGGCGGCGACGAGTGGAAGCTGGAGGTAGGAAGACGTGACTCTGACAGCAAGCAGCGCGAAGATTCCTTCCGCATGAAAAAATTCTCCGACCCCTTTAATGAACTGAAACGCGTTGGGCGGAGTCAGGGTGGACAGGATATTCTCAAGAAGGTCGTTTTCTGGTCCGGTGAGATCTGGCCGCCAAACCAATCGCGCTTTAATACCTTCACCGATCCCATTGTCGCGGATGTACTCCGGGGGGTCACTGCAGCACTGCTCTTCGGCTCAAAGAAAGGAGCCTTAAAAGCGCAAAACACCGATCTCAAGCGCCATCTTCAGATGAGCTATATGAAGAAGATCGACCAGGAAGATGCCAAGATCAAGAACAAGTCACACAAAGAGAAGATGGTCTTTGCCGACCTGGTGCAGCTGGCCTACCCACCGATAGAAATGGGAGACCCGCGAAAGGGCTCCGAGTGTTTCAGACCGGAAAATCTCGCAAGCATCCTTCCCGGGAAGGATGGAGGTAAGACGAGCAAGGGTCACTACGCACTCCCGAAAGATCTTAGAAAGCGAACTCTCGATACCGGAGATTTTAACTACGCTAACGAAACCCGTATTATTATTTGGACCAAGCGTATCATGTGCGCCTGTGAGAAATGCGGTATCCCCTATGGGTGTAACACCCTGGATCGCGGGGACGATGAAGAGACCGAGCTCGAGGGGCTCGTTCAACCGCCTCAATTTCCCTCTCCTTTGAAAGAAGCTTTGCCGTACCTGCGTGGGTACGCAGAGAAAACACAGCCGCCAAAACTCTATCCAAAGGTGCCTGAGATATGGGCAGACATTCTTAAGCCCGACGGCGACGGAAAAGATGGCGGCGACCCTGCGGTACAACCGGGGAAGAAGATCCCCGAGGATCAGGTCATTCCCGATGTCTTCACCTATCTGCTTTGCCTGATCTCACCACAATCCGGACAGCAGCCACCACCCGGCGGAGGTGGCGGCGGCGGTGGCGCCCCCGTAATTAACTACGGTGGTGGGACCCCAGTGTGTACCACTTGACGAGGCTCAAGTTTTGGTTCTGCCGGGAGCAGAACCGCAGCAATAAACCTCTCTTCTGACAGTTACTACGGTCAGGTACATAAGGTTCACAAGTCCACGGCAAACCTCGCCGGTCTGAGCAGCACCTTTAGCACCTCTGCAATCGGTGGACAGTTTAGTTGTGCAAATGGGCGGTGTAGAGCCTTACAGCCGGGCGAGCGCAGCGATCTTGAAACGCGGTTGAACCTCGACGGAGCACTCGATTGTCGACGACGTGACGGGGCGCGCTTTGACTGTCTGAACAAGCGCTCAAGCATTTCCATGTCGAGTGTTCTCTCACCCCGTAGCAGACGTAGCAGCATTGCCCGACTTCGAGGAAACAACGTCCTGTCCAGAGGCGTAGGAACTCCTCCAGCGGGCTTTTCGGCAAACGGCCAAACCACTAACTTTGCCAGCAATCCGGGCTTCAACGGGGCGCCTCACTTCAGCAATGCCGATGGTTCCAGCCATCTGGTACCAAGTGGCGTCAGCAACGGACAGGTCAACTACAATGAAATGAGTAACGCAGATTACAACGCCCTGCAGGGCGAACACGGAACCGACCCGGACAATTGGTGACCTTGAAACAACTCGTTCGAGGAGGGTAAACCACTCGACGAAGATGGTCCGGAGGACCAGGACGACAAAGACGACGATAAAGACGACGACAAAGACGACGACAAGAAGGACGACGAGAAGAAGCCCGTCCAGTGTATCGGCTTTGTTCCGAGCGCGGGCGATCCCTCTCAGGGAACGCAACAGGTTAATGGACAATGTACCGGCCCTGGTTGAGGACAGCAGGGTAGCGGCGCCGGTGGCGCCGGAGGCGGTGGCGGTGGCTGCGGCGGCGGCGGTTGAGGCGGCGGCGGTGGCGGCGCCGGTGGCGCCGGAGGCGGTGGAGGAATATTTGGTGGCGGCGGTGGCCTGCCACCCATACCCGGCTTGCCTGGTGGCGGCGGGGGCGGCGGCGGTGGCGGCGGTGGAAGCGGCGGCGGTGGCGGCGGCTCTAACGGCGGCGGCAACGGTGGCGACGATGACGACGAGCAGGACGGCGATGGCCTCTTTGGTGGCAATGATGATTTCGGTACGCTACCCGATGAGGTAGGCAGTGTTCCCGACAACCTCAATGAGATTGTTAATGAAGTAACCGACCCGAATTTTGGCAATACCGGCAACACCGGCGGGAATCAGAACGCCGGAGATGGCGGAGGGATTTTCGGCGACACTCAGCCGAATGCTCCACTCCCGAACCCTGCGGGTGGAGGCAATCCGATTGTCGCTGCTCCGGCAGCCCCGGCTGCACCTGCAGCCCCGGTAGCGCCTGCCGGGGGAGCCGGAGGAATTTTCGGTCGAAGCAGCAGCTCTTCGGGCAACCTGCTGAACGACTCTCGCCGGCAGCGGGATCAAGATTGTCCATTCTGCGACTAGCAGATAAAATGGACCTCTGCGATTAGCAGATAAAACGAAACTGTGCGACTAGCAGATAAAATGAAACTGTGCGATTTGCAGACAGAATTTAACTGCCTGATATTTACAAATTTGACCGAGTGTAGTGATAGTACATGCAGATGAGCCACCGCTTTGACTCAGACGAATGGTCTCGTTCCCCGATGAGAACTGGCGGGCGGGGCTTCCTCGGGTATCGAAATCGCTCCGCACTCTTTCTTTTTCCCAAGATATTGCGTCCCGATATCTTACGTCCCAGTATCGGACGTTCCAGTATCGGACGTTCCAGCATCGGACGTTCCAGCATCGGACGTTCCAGCATCTTGTGTATTGGCATCCTGTGCCTTGGTATCCTGGCCGTATTCTTTCAGGCACCTGCGGTGTCCCTGGCTCAGGATACCGGCGGAAACCGCCTGGATCAACTGCTCGACCGGGCAAAGGGAATATCCACGAAGCCAAAACCACGCGCCAAACAAGAGCAGCGTGCGCTCTCAAAGCAGCAATCTAGTGGCTTTCTGAGTAGCGGATCCCAGGCGAAGAAAGCAGACCCCTACGCACCAAAACCCGTGCTCAGTCTGATCGTCAACGGCAAGCGAGAGGATCACCTGAGCAATGCTCTGCGTAAGCTTTCCTGGCTTGCAAAACATCGCGACGTCAAAGTCGGCTCAGTGCTCATCGCTGGGCGACACGCATCAGACGAAAAAAGCAGACAGAGGGTTCTGGCACAGGTCATGGATAAGGACGGCCGGCAAAAACAACGGGTAACGGACTCGGTCGCCGGAAGAATGGCCGTTGGCCCACAGGTCTACCCGTACATAGAAGAGGTCGGTTTATCACAATATGAGGTAATCGAAAGTCGAAAGGTAATTGAACGACTGAACATCACGTACTCGCCAACCTGGATCGTTCGACATCTCGGAAGAGACTACATTTTTGAAGGGTATCAGAACCCTATCGTCCTGTTTGATAAGAACGGAGGCTTCCTTGGTGAATAAGACATACCTGCTTATGGGCGTCATACTTTCCTGCCTCCTTTCCGCCCCGACACCGGCGGCAGCCCAGGAGTATTTTGATGACCCCACGATACAAGTCGCCCGCCACGATCGGCGCAAGTCCAATATACGACTCCCCCGTGGAAACAGAAGCGCACCCCTTGAGTATTGGGGACTGCTTTTCGAGCAACCCTGGGCGGAAAGAATTAATCGACAGAAGACTTCCCTCGTGCACTACGAAAAACTACCTGACTGCACAAAGTCGGATGTTCGACTGGAGCAGATATACCAGTATTCCACACTGACCGACGTCTTCGACGTAGTATATTATTCCGACGAGAATCCTACTCAGGTGCGAAAGGCCAAAAAACTCACAACCCCGGTCGTCGCCTACCAGCCCGCCCTGGTGCGAGACGAGAACACCGGACTTACCGATACCCTGCAGACCTACGCTCGTTTCCTGCAGATTCGTTGCTTGCCGACCCGCTTTCGTTATGTGGATATTGGCAGTAAGCGATACAGAGAGTTTCGCACAGGGGATGCGGTCTGGGAGGAGTAGGCCTCTCCCGAGCAACAGCCGCCTACTGCCGTG
>JAUIMJ010000382.1 GCA_030433295.1 bacterium
GTTCTCTGGAGGAGTAGTCTGAAGAATCCCGTGCCCCAGATTTACCAGATACCCGTTAACACCTTTCATAGAGTCGAGCATCGCTTGCGTTTTGCTGATAACTTCGTCTTTTGGCAGAAAGAGATCACAGGGGTCGAAATTCCCCTGCACGGCCACATTGCCCTGGCCAAGCTCATGCGCTCTGCGAAGTGATGTCCGAGCGTCCACACTTATTGTACAGGCCCCTGAGTCAATCATTGCCTGAAGCAGATGACTGCTTCCGTTGACATACACCACTACCGGTATGTCTTTGGCCTGAAGCGCTTCTACAATTCTCTGGGTATAGGGGAGAGCGAACTCGCGATATGCCTCCTCAGAAAGATTGCCGGCCCAGGTATCAAACAATTGGACTGCGTCAGCACCGCGCTGAGCCTGGAGCGATAGATACTCGATCAACATCGGGGTCATCGTATCGAGTAGCAGATGTATGCTTTCCTTTGACCGGGCCGCAAAGACCTGTGTTCCCATGAAATGCTTAAACGGCGTTTGATCAAGCATGTAACAGGCCATAGTCCAGGGAGCCCCGGCAAATCCCAGGAGCGCTTTGCGCTCCGGATTGGCATACGAGGCGTCGAGTTCCTTGCGAATGGCCGAAACTGCGTCGAAGACATACCCAAGAGATTTTTCCACATCGACCGGACGCAGGTTTTCAATATCACTTCGGTCTCGAATGGGGTTTCCGATCTGTGGTCCCGGATTAAACGCGACTTCAAGGCCCATTGATTCAAGCGGGAGGAGGATGTCCGCAAAAAGTATGGCTGCGTCCGGGTTCAGGTAGCGGATGGGCTGCATGGTCACTTCGCAGGAGAGCTCAGGACTCTTACAAAGCTCGAGAAAGCTGTATTTTTCCTTCAGCTCTCTATACTCCGCCATATAGCGGCCGGCTTGTCGCATAAGCCAAACCGGCGGGCGATCCAGAACACGCCGTTGCAGTGCTTTCACCAGCAGGGGTGTTGATTCCATGGATGCTGCTCCCACGTTACACTTTGTTTACTCAAAACGGTCCTCAGCCAGAGTATGTGGAGACTTGCGTGGCCTCACAGGCTTGAGGGTTCTCCCCGAAAATTCTGTGGAAGACTAGTATATACTGCTCTTACTTTAAAGTACCGTGTTGAAAATTTCGATGCAGGGCAGTAACGAGCCTAATACAGCCCTGCTGGCTTTCTGCAGATAACGAAATTGAGTCCCGACATTTGCACTCACGGTATTCGGACTGATACATATGTGCCCTACATCAGGCCGCATTCGGCTGTATGGTAAAGAGGTGCGACGGATGTCGCGTGTATTGCTATGATTCAAGTAACTAGTTTCTATAAGTTTTTCCCTTTTGAAAACGCTTCGTTTGAGGAGCTTTCTGCCGAGTTGGAGCAGGCTGGACGGGAGGCCGATTTGTGCGGGCTTCTGGTCATCGCTTCCGAGGGTGTAAATGCTACAATAGCCGGATCAACGGCCGCGGTTGAAGCATTCATGGGCTTGCTGGAAGAAAAGAGCGGCTCGGGACCTTTGGAGTCTAAATCCAGCTTCTGTGATGCGAAGCCGTATCGCCGCTTTAAAGTCTCCGTTCGTGATGAAATCGTTACCATCGGCGACGCCGCGCTTAACCCTATCGAAAAGACCGGTCGATATCTCAGCGTAAAGGAGTGGCACGATCAGCTCGCCAGTGATGAGGATTACATTCTCATCGATACACGAAACACGTATGAGACCGAGCTTGGTGTTTTCAAAGGAGCGACAGATCCCCGCTTATCTAATTTTGGTGAATTCCCTGAATACGTAAGAAACAGTGGCATTCCGAAAGATCGCAAGGTCCTCATGTACTGCACCGGAGGAATTCGCTGCGAAAAAGCCTCCCTTGAAATGGAAAGGCAGGGATATGAGCAGGTGTATCAGCTGCATGGTGGAATATTAAAGTATCTCGAAGAATACCCTGAGGGATTTTTCGACGGTGAGTGCTTTGTTTTCGATCACCGGGTATCGGTAGACGGAAATTTGCAGGCCTCCCAGAGATACTCCCTTTGTCCACACTGTGGAAATCCCGGGGATCAGGATATTGAGTGTGGCAACTGCTCGAAGCAGGCGCGCGTCTGTAAGGGATGTCTGGAGCTGGCATCGTATCGAAGAAGCTGTTCCAAGGACTGTGCAAACCGGATAGCGCAGGCGGAATCCGGCTCCAAGCATACCAGGAAGACCTCTGTGGCAGTCAGCCGTGTCCAGCTGAGCGAATAAGCATTTCCCTAAGTCTGCATCTAGCAAAATCTACGTCTGGCAATAGGGACCGTTGAAAAACGAAGTTTTTTGGCGGGACCGGCAAGCGGAGCTTGCTCGAACGCCGAAAAAGGCGTTCGTCTCGAATATTAGAAAACATGCGTTTCATGTTTTCTAATATTCGTTAGTAACAACAAGGGACGAGCGTGAGGTAACTGACTCGTTTCGGGGGTTGACTCTTCGGAAGCTAGACGAGTTTCAAGGGAGGAGCGTTGATACGAAGCAATCGATTAAAGTTAAATCCAAACGTTTGCATGATAGCTTGAAATTGGGTTTTGACTGTTCTCCGAAAACGCACTCTCTTACTGAGATGTGCAAATACGCCTTCAAACGGCATGCGCACAGAATTTCTCCCATTATCAAGCTCCTTGTTTTTCCTTTCATGTTCTTCTTGAGAATAGCACCAGAGTAACCCCCTCGTTTTTCAAGGCCTCCTGAGCAGGACGCTCAGAATACGCTTTATCTCCGAACACCATTCCACCGTTCGGACAGACAAACCTCAATCCCTTCGAATCAGGAATATTTGCAGGACTTACCGATACCGAATGAATCAATCCATGGGTCATACCCACCGAGACATGGCGCTTATAGCCAAACAAAATGCTCCCACGCTCGTCCCTTGTCTTTTAGAGGGCAGGCTACGCCTGCCGGGATTGGCAAAAAACTGTCGTTTTTCGACAATCACCAATAGAGCTTAGTCTCATTCACTGTTTGAACGCTGGTGCATTCCTGAGTTTATAGGGCGCTCAGGATGTGCTACCGTCTGACCATCGATATCAACGTACGGAGGACTACATGGCCAGCTCAACGCATTCGGCAGTCTCTTTTTCTTTATTCTCTGCTTCGCGTCTATTCTCTTTCAGTAACGGGAAATTCAGTGAGTCAGGACGCTCGGCACGGAGTCTTATCCTCGCCATTGTTGTTCTTTGTGCCTTTGCGCCACTTTGTTTTGCGGAAGCTCTCACGCCGGAGAAAACCCTCGAAGAAATTCTCGGAAAGATTAAGGAGGCCGGAAATGCGTCACCTGTTGTGGAATACGTAGACTGGGAGAAGGCGTTTAAAGAGGCGCCCGAGGTTCAGAAGTCGATCATGCAGATATCGGATGCCAACGGCATGAAAGAATTTTACAAGGAAGTACTGGAAAAGCCCTCCTCCGTAATGAA
>JAUIMJ010000058.1 GCA_030433295.1 bacterium
CGCCGGGATCTTCGGTTTCGTAAAACACAAGATCTCGACCAGACTTAAATAATCTTCCCATTCCGTTCGCGATTCGGGGCGTAATGAGTAAGGCTCCGGCACTCATTGCTTCGAAAACTCGAAAATTCAGATCCTTATCCACACATTGATTAACCACAATCTTTGCCCGCGGATACGCCTCTGCATAGGGACCCTGTGCAACATCGATATCGACTAACTTCTGCAGTTCTGAAAAGAACAGACTGCGACGTGGATGCAGATCAGGATCGAGCGTTCCTCGAAAGCAAACATCAATCGGCCGGTCGTCAGAATCCTCGAAATCCTTATTTGCCCAGAGAGGCATCCACTCCGGCTCACTCCCTTCCGGCCCCTGCCAATGGTTCTGATAGCGTTTTAGATAGTCACGCTGCGCAACGAGAATTTTTGAGAACATACTACCGAATACAGAGTGCCAGGACGCATGATGATGCGCGTCCACCGAGTAGAAAACACTCGGTATACTAAGCTCCTCAAAACCATACAGCGTCAGGACGCTGCTATTGTCGTAGTAGACTATTCGGTCGGGATAAAAATTATCAGGAAGTCTCTGCAGAATATCCTGAATGCTTTCGAAATGCTGAAACTTAACATCACCATTTCTGTCTTCATGGGTTGCGCTGACAACGGTATGCCCGAGGGCGCGAAGCTCCTGAGTAAACCAACGCTGATTGATAAGCAGAATGGAAAGTGAAGTTACCTGAGGAGTGCTGCGCGATGCTGCGTTGTTCATTGAGCACATCCCCCAAAGTATCGGACCTGTTCATGTAGGCACTGAAAACGGCAGTCGGCTGGTCTACCCGCCAACGATTACTGACTCTTTCGTCTCCGACTCCAGCCGCTCCATGAGTTCTAACGCAAGGGAATGCTCTGGCTCAAACAATAATATCTTACGGCATTGTTCTTTCGCTTCCTGCATTCTATGCTGGGCATAGAGACAGCCGGCCAGGCTGTATACGAAGGAAAAGTCCACCGGACGCAGCTCCAGATACTTACGAAGCGCGACTTCCATTTGAGGCAATCGGCCCAATTCGTATCCCAGTTGCATAACACCATGCAGGGCTTGTGCACATTCCGGATTGCTCTCAAGCGCCCGATTGAAGAAACCCCAGGCTTTTTCGTTGTCGCCCATACCCTTGGCACAAATCCCAAGACCCGCAAGGGCCAGCTCGTAGCCATCACGAAGTTCCAGCGAACGCTCAAATAGCGGAACCGCTTCATTCCACTGACCTAAGGATGCAGCTATCGCACCACGTCCGGCCCAGGCCCTAAAGCCAAATGAGCTATCGGAAAGGAGATTGGAAAACTCCACGTCCGCCTCTGCCGCATCACCACTACAGGCCATTGATTCAGCGCGAAGAATTCTCGCGTGAGCGACCTGTCGCTTTGATGAGCTATTTGACTTGATAATGTCTGCCGCGGTCGTAATTACATTCTCATAATTCTTTTGTCGCTTGTCGCTCTCCATTTGATCGAGCAACTCACTTATCGCGCCAATCTCTCTGCTTTGGTCCACCGTCTCAGCCGGTGCCGTTGCACGAATAACTGCGGGCTCTACGTGCATGCTTTCCGCTGACGCTGCCTCCACTGCAAAGTCAGGGGTCGCGATTTTCGCGCCGGCAACAGGGGGAACGGGCAACCCGCTAAAGGACTCCTGAACAGGCGCAGCAACAGGCGCCGCAACAGGAATGTCCGACGGCGCTACTTCAGCCGTGTTTGCTGAGGTAGCGCTGAGCGGCTTCTCTGCTTCGATTTCCACGTGCTCAACGTTCAGCTTTTTCTCAATCGCAAGCTTCAATTCCTCTGCCTGACTATATTCCGGATTCAGTCGAATGATATGTTCGACTACTCCCAGAGCAAGAGCGAACTTCTCCTGTTTAAAGTAGCAACCCGCAAGGCAATACTGAATTTCAATATTATCCCGGTTGTTTCGAATGATTTTGCGGAGAATCTTCTCCAACTCGGTCATTCGGTTCAGCTCGTAGGCAGCGTTTACGAGGTGAAGAATTACCGACGCACCGTTCGGGTCATTCTCCGCCGCCCGTTGATAGAGTTCGAATGCCTCTTCCTTCTCCCCTTTCTGCCAGGAGACAGAACCGAGCCCAAGAAGAGATTTGGTATCTCTGGGGTCCTGACGAAGTGCACTGCGGAAGTAGGAGTATGCGAAGGATTCATTTCCAAGAGACAACTCAACCACTCCCAGACTGCGATGAGCACGGGCCATTGTGTGGTCCGCGAGTATAGCCTCCTGATAACGCAGGCGCGCTTTCTCAAAATCGCCCTCATGCATTGCTTCATCACCCTGAGCACAGTGGGCTTCCGCAGCTTCGGAGTCGATATTCTTAACCGGTTCGGCCGTCACAACCTCCGGTATCTTCTCAACGGCTACTCGCGCCTTGATTGACTCTGAATGGGCATTGTCCAGGCTGCGATGCATTCCCTCAGCTGCCACCAAATCACCAGCCAGCACTTTGCGATAAATCGCTACATTCTGCTCTGCGGATTTCTGCCAGGTGAAGCCCTTAACATGCTCCGCCAAACCTTGCTTGGTTGGTGCGAAGTACGCAGCGGTTACCGCTTGTTCTATACTCACATCATCGTTAGGAGAACAGTAGTATGCAAGGTCACCAAAGTAATCACGAGCATTTCCGTAATCGGTGATCACGACGTTTGTTCCATAACGAGCCGCTTCCAGGGATACCAGCCCGGGAAGTTCAAACCAGCTCGGCAGGACATGGACACGCGCAGCAGCGAATGCACTTGCAAGCATATCCGCTTCAAGACGACCAAGGAATATTGTCTTACCTTTTCGTTTAAAACTTCGGCAAGCAAGCTCGTAATCCGGTTGATAGGTAAAACCACCTGTCGCAAAGACAACAGTCAAATCGCTGTTCTCTAATGCCTTAAGAAGCATTAGCTGGTTCTTTCTCCACTCCAATCGACCGACACAGAATACAAAATTATCCAAACCGGTCTCTTTGCGGAAAAGCTCTCCTCCGTCGTCAAACTCGGCAACTTCGCAACCGCAGTGGAATATCTCTATATTTGGTGTTTCGGGATAATCTCGTCTAAGACTCTCTGCTTCATAGCTTCCGGTAGCAATCAGCGCCCTGCTGTTGTGCGCTGCCCAGGTATTATCCCAGGCCTTCGCTGGCTCAACTCCTCGAGCCGCTTCCAAAAGCTCGGGCCACTTTTCAGCAGGTTGCCCGCCATCAATGTAGGCCTTTAACACATAAAACACATTTGCCATCTGGTTAAAGAACTTCGGCCAATCTTCGTACATTGTGGTTACGACATACGGAGTTCCGGCTGCTTTGCAGCGGCGGGCCATATTTTCAGTAGCTTCACGAATGGCAAAATTATGCAGATGGGCGAGATCGTAGTCCGCAGGATTTTTCTCACCCGTAACGTCGATATCTACAGTGTGTCCCAGGGAGCGGATCCCTTCGGCAACGCGCTCCATCAGCACGGTGTCTCCACCTCGGTGACTAAAGGCATTGCTGCGATTCATCATCAGGATACGCAACGGAGTGCTGGCAGTATCGGAAACAACCGGAGGCGCCACCTCTGCAGATGGTAAAGCGACCGATGCAGCAGCGTCCGCGACTCTAGAAACTTCGATGCTGGCCTCGCTACTAACGTCGAACTGACCGGCACCAACACGCTGATACACCTCGCTCAATGCGGTAACAGCAGTTGGTCCATCATGTTCAGATGCCCATAGTCGCCCGGCAGTAGTTAACTGTCCGCGTAGCGATTCCGAGCCAAGCAAGAGCTCTGTAGCTTTCGGCAGCGGGTAATCACGCGCCACATAGAATACGCAGGAATCAAGACCGTCGAGCGGCAATCTGGAGGATGAAACAATTGGTGCGCCCTGCTCAAGGCAGGCCCCAAGAACTTCCCGTGTCTCGAACTGTGGTCCGCTACCGCTTAGAATTGCGACATCTGCCGCAGCGATATATTCAGACATCAAAGAGCGCTGAGCACTTCCCTGAACAAAGTGAACAAAGCCATCGAGGTAATACTTCTCGACCTTCTTTCGCAAGGTCTCGCCATACGCGCCACTAAATCCAATTCCGATGTCGATCTGAAGAAGATAGAGGTGCACATTTCGAATAGAGCGCTCAAGCCGGTAGAGTGCGGTGATCGCATCTTCGTCATCGGCATCGGGAACTCCGAAATCAAAACCAACGAGGACCTGCTGATCGCTCGGTATTCCAAGCCTCTGGCGGATTGCGGCCTTGCTGTGCTCAGACACGGAGCCGACCGCGCTGCTGATAACCTCGACACGCTCTGGCTCAACACCGGCAGCAATAACCTGTAAGCGGTGAGAACTGGCATCAACAATGATAGCATCAGCTTGTTCGACCAGGAGAGTCTTCATCGACTCCAGCGCATTCATATCATGCAGTTCACATACAACACGCAATCCTGCCTGACGTTGGTCCGCGATAAACTGAAGGAACTCCAAACGGTCAAAGAAAGGGAAACAGCAGTTAATGTGAAGAACCGATATCTGCTGCTGGGAAATCGCATCTGCAAGCGCAGTGTAGTCAGGTGAAGAGCGACGCCAGCACCGGATCACGCCGGGGTCATCAGCCTGGAGAAGAGAATCTGAGGAGGTCTCCTCAGCAAGAACCACGACCTGATCGGCACGCAGGTATGCACGCGCGCGATCTACGAAACGGGTTATCGCCCAATCCTGCCGATAGATACCGAGAATACCTACTCTGGCATTGGGACGCATTGCTGTACTAAAGTGTGACATCGTGCTTCAAATACCTAACCCAAGGGTACAAACCTAAAAAAATAGGGCATAGAGGAACAAACCCTCTAGATATACGATGATATCCCTCAAACGAGGGTTCTAATCTTTGCCGATATTTTTCTCCCCCAGCTAAAAAAAGCCGATCAGTGAGGTTAACACACTAATATTACTACACATTTAGCCCAGAATGATGTAGAGTCTTAATTTCTCCCCTCATTGTATTATCCAGTAAAGCCGACATCTTAAGGGGAGAGTCCGGAGTTCGAAGAATCGCGCAAACTAAGGTCGCCACAATAATGGCTCTAAATAAAAGTCGGAAATTACTCACTGCCACCCAGCTTTCTGCATACGTCGTTTGCCCCGAAGCCTGGCGCCTGAAGCACGTCGAGAACGAGCCCTCTGAACGCAACATATCCTCCCGGCAGGATCGGGGAAAAGAAATGCGACGGGAATGGGTTCAGCAGCAGGACTTGTCCCGAACGCTGCGTTTCTACGCGAAGGTCGTTTATCTCCTCCTCGTTTCCCTGGTGATAATAGTTTTCCTACTCGAACGGCAGAGGAACTCGCGTCAATACGAGGAACGTCCGGAAACCGCGTCCCCACCCCATTCCGTAGAAAGCTCGGAGGACGTCGCAAATGGTGGATAGCCAACAATCCGTCCCCACTGAAATCGCCTTGCTCATACTGGTGCTTGGGGTCATCATTTTCATCTGGGATCTGCTCGAGCGCCGACGGGAGTCTCTTCAGAAAGGCGGGGGCTTAGATAAATCGTCTGAGCTTATTTCTTTACGTGGCAGCGACAACCTGCCGCCAAAAGAGTATTTTTCTAAGTCTCTTGGCCTCTCCAGCCGCCCGGATGCACTACTCAAAGAAGATGGCGCGATTATACCGGTAGACCACAAGCCCCTGAGTAACAAAGTACGGGACCGACACGTGATAGCCATGCTCCTCCACATGAAGCTCATTGAAGAGATTGAAGGTATTCGACCCCCGTATGGAATACTCCTCATGGGCAAAAAACGACGCTCTACAAGAATTAAGAATACAGAAGAAAAAATGCGCTGGCTCGATGCGGTGATTGATGAAATGAGGTCTATTGCCGACGGCATACCTGCAATCCCATCACCCTCTGCTGCAAAATGCCGAAACTGTGATGTGCGAAAGGAATGCGATCACAGTGCCGTATAGGACCTCATAACGCGATTCATAGCATCAGTATACGGCTTTCGAGGGCGTCCTCAGCGCTGCTGAATCCGCGTAGCATTTGTCTCGCAGAAGCGCTTTAGATTGTGCAGGGAGGGCTCAAGTTTGGATTTAATCGTTTCGCCCAAGGCCGTCCAGGATTGAAACATCTGCTGCTGAACCAACTGCTCACAAATGACCTGTATATCTTTAATGTAGGTGTTAAACGACTCAATCTCATTTTTAAACGAGATTGGATCCACAGACAAAAGCGCAAGGTACCAATTAATAAAGGCAAGAAGATCTTCCACGGCGGTACTCAGCAAGGTATTTGCCTCAGTTGAGTCACCCTGACTGTATTTCTGACTTGCCTGATTGAACTCGTCCAGGATTTGAAAAAGATAATGCTCAGCAGAGGATAGCCGATCCGCAATATACTGCTTCTTCTCTCCGGTGGCGATCTCGAGGACGCCCTGCGAGTGACTGCTGAGAGGTGCCTGCCAGTCTGCCTCAGTGATCGGCTGGCCCGCCAGAGCCATAGAGGTGATAATAGAGTCAGGATCTATGGTCGCTTTAACCAGTTCGACCAGATCTCCCATCGTTCGCAAATGGGATATGTCTGCCGGAAAATCCTGCGAGTCGACCTTTACGGTAATCATTCTGAAAAACTCCTCAAACCCTTTCAGTCATCTGAAATTCTACTATGTTAAATATCTACCTCGTCGATTCTAAAGCAGTCGCAAGATAAAACCGCAAATGCTTATCCGAAGACTACTCCAGTCGGATTCTTTCTCGAGAGTATACGCGCTCAGACCCCGCGGGCAAAATGCAATTGTACTAGTCCCTCTGCCTCAGCACCAGCATGCTTTTCATCAACATACTCGGCATAATAATAACGAAATAGTTCGGAAAATCGAGCGCAGCGGCGCAAAAGCTGGCGATAAAGCGCTATTGAATCGTCAACAACCGCCAGGGCGTCTTCGCCCCTGAGGTTCTCTTTCTCCATCACCCATATTCGAACTAAAGCTCCGAGCATGGGATATACGAGTGAGATCTCTTCTATCTCCCCGTCGATACGCTGGACTTCCGCATCGAGCTCACCAAGACGCGAGGGCATTCCCCGCGGGTCGAGCACCACCGCGCGCAGCTCAGCGAGAACACCCAGGGCACGGTCCAGCGAGGACGAAATTTCATCTACTCCCTTCAATCCAGGGTGAATGAGAGAAGACTCGCCGGAGTCACTCGATGATAAGGCCACTTTCTGCGGAACCTGAGCAAACTCCTCTTTCCACAAATCACGATAACTCGCTTGCGCAGCTTCGTAAAAGCCAGGCACCTGACCATTGCGTCGAATCTTTCCATTAAGAGGAATAAATTCGAGAAAACCTTCAGAATCAAAATCGCTGCGATACACCATTACTTCAGAAGGATTTGCAAGCTGCGGTGGAACGGAAATCGTAGACTCCTGACCAAGCGGTGTTTGCAAACGCTGCTTTACGAGTTCACCGACCAGAGCCGGGGTGACCTGTTCATGGCAGTCTGGGCGAGAACAAGGGTAGTTCGGGTTACACGGGTTACAGGAGATCTGAGGCTGCACCACAATATTTCCCGCACTGTATGGACCGGTCTCAAAACACAGAGCCGAGGCGAGAAACAGCGCAACTACCGGGGTTCCTACCGCAACAGAAAGATGCATCGGCCCGGTATCACCCGTGACAAGCAGCGACGCTCTCTCGAGGATACCGGCCAGCTGATCAAAATTAGTTTTTCCGACGGCACTTACTACACGAGGGTGAGGATACTCCGCAAGAATTGCATCAATAATTTCCGCTTCTGCCGGAGCTCCGGTGTAAATCACATTTGCCCCAAGCTCTTCAACCAGATACCTGGACACCGCAGCGAAGTAACTCGTTGACCACTGTCGCTTTTTTTGACTGGCTCCTGCCTGCACACAAATGAGCGGGGCACCATCGACGAAAGGAAACCGCGAGATGAAATCATCAGTAAACGCACGCGACTCTTCACTGACTTTATATTGTAGCCCGAGAGGATGTTTCGTCACTTCAGCGCTACAGCGAAAAATATCAACAAGATTTAAGGAATTGTAATCTCTGTTGGAATGATACACGAAGGCGGCAAAAAGCATCGCCCAGGGGTCCGCCATAATCCGGTAGCCTTCTTCATCAGAAAGCCAGCCTCGATTATCCTCAACCCCAAGCATTTTAATGAGTAGAGCCGTATAAGCGGAATTTGACATGTTAAGACAGTAGTCGAAATTTTTATTTCGCAATTCGTCTACCATCTTCTCAAGATAGGAGTAGGCTTCGATCACCCCATCCCCTTCTCGATGTAGCTCACGACAAACAAAACCCAGATCGAGCTCAATCACCTCATCGATTCCGGGGATACCGGAACAAATAGATGAAAACTGCTTCTCGATCACAATAGTAACGCGAGCAGCGGGATTCTCCTGCTTTATCCCCACGATTGTGGGGGACATCTGCAACATATCACCCAGTCGGGTGATTGCGACGAGCAGAACGTTATGCTTTCTCTTTACGAGCGTTGTTGACATTGCTTATCTGCGATTTTACGTGATGGAGAAACAGAAGTTTCTGCTCAGTATCTGTGAGCGATCCTTCACCTAGCTGAATATCCTCGATTAAATTCTTTAGTACCGGCTCTTCCCCGCGTTCATACAGTTCAACATAGCGATCCTTCAACTCCGGAAAACGATCGGCGGCTTTTAGAGTTCGCCTCCAGGGGCTTTGCTCCTTTCTGGCTTTCAGCTGATCATAACGATCGGCGTATATATACTCGAGCATACTGCTCACTCGATGCACATAGGTGTGCTCGGCAAGCGCTCGTTTCTGACTTCGTTCAATAAATCCTTGCCGATCTTCGTCAGCCTGAAGGAAATAGTCCACCTTATCAAACAACTCTTTCTCATCACCGAACGTGGCAATCTCATGATCGATTTCAAAAAGCTCGGGCAGCAAGGTCCTTCTGTCAACAAGCTGAAACGCGCCGGTCGCCGCCAACTCAAAGGTACGAGGGTTTACAAAATCGCCATTTGGCTCAACGCTGTCTCGCTCGGCCGAAGAGTGCAGGTTGATGTTTACCGTCGAGGCATTAAAAACCTTCACATACTCGTCGACACTTACCCGCTGTCCGTTCGCCTGTACCAACGTGTTAAATGGTGGCATTGCCGGCCATTCGGTACCCCATATCTTGAAATCTCGGTTGGCAAACTTCGAAAAGACGTGCCGCCGGTTGTTATACCCCGCACCCACAAAGGACAGCGGAGAGCCAAAAAAGGCCTTCTCTTCTGCGCTAAGCTCACGTGGCCCATGCTGACTGGGCTGACATGCTACAGGAAGGTAAATTGCCCTTCCTGCACCCGCAGCTTCTACTTGTCGAAGCGCCTCACCTTTTTGAATTAAGAACATATAGTCGAAGTAGGCAGAAATGCTTTGCCAGGTCTTAAAGCGTCCGCAATCTTCGACAAACCACATCGCCGTCACAATTCCTCGACTCCGCAATTCGGTGAGCGCTCTCGGCGTCAGCGGTGCCTGTGCAAGGCAAATGACGATATCGACTGGTCGCTCAGCAACCGCGTCGAGGACAACCTGCGAAATAAGATCAATGTACTGATTCTCTACGGCACCTTTTCTATGGCTTTTCAGGAAATTCCCAACCGCGTTAAACCCACTAAAAAAAGGTGAGACATCGATCGGAAAGACTCGCTGTCCCATCTCCTTAAGCGCTTCAACCACGTAACCGGCTATCGGAAGAGAGCCGCCATACATTGGGCCAACCACTGCGATGTTAGGTCGCAAATCTTCTAAACCACGCCCACCTCGAAACAACGCCTTGAGGCTTTCAAGGCTAGCCCCTGAATGCATCTGTGTTTGTGAGTGAACCACAAGCGCACAGCGCTCGGCCTTTACTTCCGCAACAATACGTTCGTCTAGGGAGGCGGAATCGATCACCAGAGCATGCAGGCGACTCAGGACCGCTCGGCAGTCGCGCGTGGCCATCGCCAGGCGCAGCACTTCGACAGAGGGCTCCACGACATATGTGTTTCTGGTCCAGCTCTCGCAAAGGGCTTCAAGATGATAGGCATCGGCAAAGCCAAACACCAGTATACTGTCGCACGCACTCTCGGCGACCGTGGGAAGAACTCTCTCTCTCCAAGCGGCACCTGAACGAACGGGCTTCTCGAAGTGACTAAGCGCCACGCCCTTATAAAAGAGCACCCCATCTCCTTCTTGATTTACGGAACTGGAAAAATTGTTGTCGGGGGCAGCCACCTCCACAAGTCTTGCCACCTCGGGGAAACGATCTCGCAGACAGGCCATATTCAGCTCAAAAAACTCTGTTCCCCCGTTGCCGGCCTCAGGCAGTGGTGAGGTAGTGCCTTTGACCACGGTCCCTGCAGACGCTTTACTTGCGTGCTCTCGCAAACCTTTGTCTATGCGCCTAAGCTCTTCAAGCATCGCCAGCACATTCTCATCAGCAAGAGAAAAGTTGTTAACGGCGTATTCAAGAGCAATCAGAGCCTCGGGAATTTTTTCATCTTCGATGCATTGCTGTGCTCGAGCAACCGCCATGAGATACTCGGTCTCAGAACCGGCCCAGGCCTGCTCGGCGGAACTCTCTTTGTTTTCAGTGAGTAGGCTTTCGATAGCTTCGACTCCCGAAGACGTTCGAGTGCTGCGCCGCAAACTCACAATTTCGCATATCTTCCCTCCTTCATAGTCTGAAACCTCGAAGGGAAGTGTGAGCTCATTGCTTGCCAGGACATCAAAGCCCGCGGCTTCGAAGGCCTCCGTAATACGCTGCCGATCGAAGCTTCGAATCGCAATCGTATCTTCTCTAACGGTATTCTGCGCCCGCCCCACATATACCTGTAAGCGCATCAGACCATCCTGCTTTACCACCCGAGCAAGCTCGTCGAGGTAGTGAGCGATTACGGGAACAGGCATAGAGGTAAGTGCCGCAAAGGTGTAGGCGAAGTCTATGCTCTGATCGGGAATGGGCTTTAGATCGCTGCCACTTCCGAGCAGGAGCTCCACGTTCTCGCAGGAAGCAAGAAGGCTTCGGGCTTTTGCGATAGCTTCCTCAGAGACATCGATGCCAATCACCTTCCGGAAATGCCTTGAAGCGGCACGCAATAGACGGCCAACCCCACACCCCAACTCCAGGCACGTCTGCTGCTGCATCTCGTCAGCCGACAGACCATCGAGGATGATGTCCATGTCTCGCTCCCCGGTCTGCCACATGAGCTCGTCGCTCTGCACCCCGTCACTCATCCAATAGCGGTAGTCGTGCGACACACGACGGTCCCACTCCTCGCGCATGCGATTCTGGAGTTCCTTGACGGAGCTGTCTTTGGGAAGCTTGCTCATAAATAAAGAAAGTCCTTAACAAATGCGCGTCCGTAGGAGCGTGCATCAGTCTATCATTGCCGAAACGACGCGCAGCAAATCTGCGGACGCCTACAGTAGTTAAGGATGCGAGATTTCAGAGAAAGGAGCTTAAAACTCGAAGTCCGGATAGACGAGGAGCCCTGCAAGAAAGCAGGCTAGGCTAAAATGCTGATATTACAGGTTAAATCTCAAAGCGCCACGTATGACGAGCTGACGAAGGGATTATCCGGCAGTGTTTTACCCGAGAAAATATAAGAACACGTCTAGAACGCGAAAGAAATGCCACCGCCGGGACGTTGTCCACTGCTGTCATCGGCGTTCTTCTCCGGCTCAACAGCCTTCTTAGTCGCCTCAGCTACGGCAGAAGCCTCCGCCTCTTTGCTCTTCCCTTCAACCACTTCGCGATACGCGTTTGCGATGATGTGAACGAGGTCAATCACTCGCTGGACCTTTTCCGGGTCCTTTTCCAGGTTCGCTTCGGTCAGATAGAAAAGCATGAAGTCATAGAGTCTATCGAGGTCTTTGGCGACGTCCCCACCCTTCTCAAAGTCGAGCGTGAGCATAAGCTCGGAGATGATGGCCTGAGCCTTACTCAGGAAGCGCGCGAATTTGGGAATATCGCTGCTTTCCAGACCCGCTTTGGCCTGCTTGAGGAACTTGATTGCTCCATCATATAGCATCAACAATAAGCGTCCACGGTCAACGGTCGATACCTGAACATTCGTGTACTGCTTCTGAGCTAGTTTGCTATACATTGCTACCTCGCCTTAATGCCGTAACCTCACCAAACAACCACATGTATAGTATCGTTTGGATTGCTTGCCTTGCTTTAGCTATTTCTCGAAAAAATCACTACGCAAGACAACCTACAGCAAAGTTAAAACCTAACTACCTAAAACCACTGACTTTTCGCACTATTACAAGCCAGCTAAAATACCCGAGAGTGCCTGCTGCTGCGACTGTAATCCCGAAGTAATCGTCTCTAAACGAGCAAACTGCTTGGTCAAACTGTCTCGCAGTTTCGCCGTTCTACGCTCCAGCTGCTGAATTGAGTCGTTCAAACTCTCAATTTCAGTGTTGTTTCCGCTCTGAGCGTTATCGATGAAACCGTTCAAACGGGTATATTGGAATATCATTCCCGAGGCACCTGCAACCTGGTCCGCAAATGACTGCAAAACCCCCGTTGCACCGTCCGCATCAGCCCCTGCCTGCTCCTTGAACTCATCCGAATCAAACGTCAGGGTGCCATCCCGATTCGTCGAAAGCCCCAGCTCAGACATACTCTGAACCTCATCCCCCGAACCTGAATCAGCACTTAACAGGGCAAGCCGAAAGGCGCTGAGGAAATCATTATCCACCCGCGTTTTGGCCAGAGAACCAAAAACGTTGGCGACGTTCTCGTCATCCTCGATTCGGTCTACCGTATCGTTCTCATTGATAAACTCTACGATGTCATTAAAGGCATCAACGATTTCAGACATTTCGTCCGCAGTTTTATCAACATCGTTTCCGATACTGACACTCGCTGAGCCCGTGTCGGTAAGCTGGAACGTTACTCCCGAGATAACATCACCCACCGTGTTAGAGGTCCTGGTGATAGTCCCCGTAATTCCGTCAATCGTGAATTCCGCGTCTCTGGCTTGTTGGATATTAGTGGTAGTGAAGTCCGCGCTGGTGGATGACAGTAACAATCGCCCTTCGCGCTCACCCGTTTCCAGAGTGTTGAACATCAGACGATAGTCGGGAGTAACACCCGAACCGATGTTAACCACACTGGCAACAACCCTTCCGTCAGCATCCGGGTCACTGTTTATTTGGTTTGCAACTTCCTCGAGCGTCGTTACGCCCCCAGTAATAGTTGCCTGAATCTGAACCGATGCTGCGCCGACACCGACGTCCACGGTAACCGTACCTCCGTTACTCAGGACTGCGTCAGCGCTGGAATAGGAATCGTCAAATGATCCGGTCGCCGTATCAGCGATCTGAGAAACAGTGAGATCATAGGTGGCGTTAACTGCGTTTGTTCCCGCGGTAGCCGTTAGTATCGAAGGATCGCTACTGGTCCCCTTCTTCGCTATTCCGCCCGAATTTACGGTGCGAAATCTATCTACGAGCTCATCGAGCGCGAGCAATTTTGAATTTAGTTCGTCAAGAGATTCGTTCTCTGATTCGAGAAACTCAATGTTTTGTCGACGTAGTTGATTGGTCAGTTCTCTCGCTTCGATGGTCGCATCGATGAGAGACGCTGAGTCGATTCCGGATGCAAGACCCGAAAATTGTGCTATTGCCATAGATCACACCTCCTTGGTGATCCCGGTAAAAGAACCCGGTGTAGTATCCCTAAAAACCGCTTCCCGTCCTTTCAGAATACAATGTGATTAGCTCTAAGCCGATCTCGCTCGCCATCCTGGCGTTCGGCAAAAGCCATCAATTCATTACGAGACGCTCTGTCATCGAGCCGGATGACAGACCACCACGGTAGCGCATACCTCAGGAGAGCCGTCCCCTGTGCGTGAGAGCAGAGCCTTGTCTCTCACCGCGATGCGTACTGCGATATGTCTCTTCATGCAGCATGGCGCTACACTGCGCATGCTCGTATCCCTCGAAGGAAACATCCTTCAACATCCCTATCGGCGTACAGGCGGGATTACTTGAGCACTATGCTGCATTGCAAGGCTAGCTAGCTGTATTTATTGGAAAATTCAAGAACGACGATCGAACGCGCCGTCCTTCGCACTAAGGTGCGATGTTCAACAGGCCTTTAAGAACCCTAGTTATTACTTAGTCCCGCAAGCAGCCCACTCAATGCCTCTCCGCTGGACTGCAGGCGCGCTGTCGTAGACTCCAGATTCGCGAAAATTTTCTCCATGGTCGCTTTCTGAGTTTCCAGGTTCCGCTCCAGCCTGGCGAGACTTTCGTTGAGTCGTTTATTTTCCTCTGTATTGGCATCAAGCGCCTGGTCAATCGTACCCTGGAACCGCGTGTACTCAGAGATGATTCCACTGGAAGTCGAAACTGCGTCAGCAAACGAGTGCAGTATATCTTCAACGGCAGCGCTGTTCTTACCAACCGCAGTGTTGAATACGTCCTGATCAAAGGAAAGTGTTCCGTCACGCTCAGTCTTAATTCCAAGATCTGCAAAGATTTTTATCTCGGACTCACCGGCAAACGAGGCCGAAGAAAGTGCGGTTTTTATTGCGTCAATCGCGCGATCGTCAACCCGTGTTCGCGCAAGGCTCCCAAAAATATTGGTTGCCTGTTCCTCATTCTCAACCCGCTCAACCGTATCATTTTCGTTGGAGTAACGAACCACATCATTAAAGGCCTCTACGAACTCGGCGATTTTTGCACCCGTTTTTTCGGCGTCATTCGCGACCGATATTGACACGGGGCCCACGTTATCGCGCTTTAACTCAATACTGAGACCGGGTATAAGATCGCTTATGCGATTCGACGACCTCGTCACCTGTCCAATGCCGGCAAGATCTACAATAGCATCTTCTGCCTGCGATACATTACTGCTCTGGAACACGCCGAGCCCCGTTAGCTCGGGTGGAACATTCACACTGAGCAATCCGTTTTCCACACCTGTCTGAAGTCCCTGCAGAACGAAGGCATACTCAGGTGCACTTACACTACCTGTGTTAATGACGCTTGCCTGCAGGCGCGTTGGAGCCTTGTCGTTGATTTGCAGAGCGAGTTGAGTAAGCGTGGTAGTCTCGTCGATAGTGACCTGCAGTGTCTCCTCTGTATCTCCAGAACCTATGGTAATTTCAATATCTGTCGGACCGGAAAGACCCGGTGCGATGGGCGTGTCCAGGTCACTGAAGCGATCATCGAAGGAAATTGAGGCTGTTTTAGCGAGGTTAAGAACCTCCATCTCAACCGTTGCAGCAACGGCGTTCCCACTGGCAACGGCAGAAACCGTATCTTCATCACTGCTGGTCGCAGTCTTGGAAACGGCCCCACCAGCAAGAGTCGTAAAATCCTTAAGCATGTCGTCAAGCGTAAGGAGCTTAGTGTTGAACTCTTCTAGTGCGGTGCTCTCCGTGTCATTACGGGAAACCTTATTCTCAATGGGAATACTCGCCAGTCGACGAGCATCAAGCAAGGCCTGAATAATTGAATCACCATCGATACCCGAGGCTATCCCCGAGAATGAAACGGTAGGCATGTTCTCCTCCTCTCCTCATCACTTCTTCGCTCAAAGACGAGCGCCAAAAAGCCTTCTTAGACAAAAGCCAAAAGACCGAGCCATGGGCTCACTGCCAAACGAGCGCACCTCAATTCAACAGCAGGCAGACGTCCGCGAGGGACGGTCTGCAACAATAACCGGACTACAGCCGCGCAAGACGGAATGCGCACTGAAAGGAGTGCAAGATGCTCGCCAGAGCACCGCAAAGGAGGGATGTTAAGTGATTACTGCTACTTATAAGTGCCGTTTCGCAGACAATCGAGGGGATTGTCTGCGAACAGGCGGAAGACTATGCCGGGGAATCGACAAAAATTCCCTGACCGCTGGCAAAATCTTCCCGTCGGGCCAGATTGCGAATCTCCTCTGAAGGAAACTCCCGGACAACCTCACCCGTCTCCTTGTCAACTACTCGAAGACTCAGGGAATTGGTTCCGGAGCCTTCTTCGGCTGAAACGGAAAACTGCACCTGGGTCTGAGCGCTGTCATTGAGCACTTTCTCGAGACGCTTTGCCACGACTTCGGCATCTTGCCGATTAACGCTTCCACCGGCAGCGGGCCCACTGTTTGCCCGCGCTCCACCTTGCACTTCAGCAGAGGCAGAAGCGGACCGCTGCTCGACCACTTCACGTGGTGGCGCTTTTTCTTGCCGAACAGCAACACCGCTGCCAGCTGCTTCTACATTACTTTGTACGTTCATTTTACTAACTCCTTTTACAACCCAGGAGTAACAAAACACTTAGGCTACGGGTGTTCTGAACCCCACGGCGTTAACGCTATCAAAAGCATTCGACATTCCCTGTCTAATCAGCAGTAATAGAAACCAGGGGGAAGAAGCAGAAATCCGGGAGCAATCCCCGAACCGCAAAGCAAAGAGGAGGTGTAGAAAACGAGTGTGCTGCAAAGGATGCAGTCACCTGTAATGTTCGCCAATCCAAGGCTCTTTACTAGCTTCGTCCCTGACTTAACGTAATACCGCTAAACCATTACAAAAGTCCTCAGTCGCCCATGCCTCTCATGCATCCGGCAACTCAGGATCCAATCCACAAAGGATTTACCTAAGAGGAAGAATCGACAGATGACAGGCAAACTTTAGGAAAAAATGAAGGGTGGGGTAAAAAAAGGCATTTTTGTTACCTTTGTGGGAAGAGTTTGGCGTCTCGTCAAGTATTCGCTGAATCGATTGCAGAGACGGTCAGAGAGCGGAGGTAAAATGGCGTGGCAGAACAGACCCGCAGAAATCTACGGTCACATCTGGCCATTTAAGATAATATAAAACGAGCGTCGAAGAATCATAAAATTATCCCACGGGCTTAGACAATGATGAAAGTAATCCTCTTAGGGAATGCAGGAGCAGGTAAGAGCACTATGGCAAGATCTCTGATTGACGGCCGCAATATAGTGAAGCTTTCACTGGATGAGATAGCTTGGAGTGATCAAGCCGTGAGAAAGCCGCTGTCGGAGAGCCGTCTTGAGCTGGAGAAATTTCTTCGAACGAATACGTGTTGGGTGATCGAAGGTTGTTACGGCGACCTTGTGGACGTCGCGCTCCCCTACTGCGATGAACTGCGGTTTCTAAACCCAGGAGTCGAGACATGCATTGAGCATTGTCGTGCGCGGCCCTGGGAGCCCGAAAAGTATAGCTCCCCGGATGCGCAGGAGGAGATGTTAGATACACTCATTTCCTGGGTGAAGGAGTATGAAAACAGAGACGACGAATATGGCCTCAAACGGCATCGAAAAATATTCGAGAGTTTTCCGGGTCTCAAGCGAGAGTATCTAACCGCAAGCGAATACAGTCGGTCCAACAACTAGACTGAGCGGTCGACATACCGCTTTATCAGTTTGTTTTACTGAACCGGGAACTCGTCATCACTATGTAACATCATTCTCAAGAACAACAACGGAGCATTAATGTCCTTACCTGAACACAGTTCTTTAGAGCGAAAACAAATTGGCCGGCTTAGGCTTGCCGGGAAAAATGGAGATATCGCAAAGCTAAACGAAGCACTCGATATGGGAGCTGACATCAATCTTTCTGACGGTATCGGAACAGCTGTTATGTATGCAGCCGCTGGTGGACATCTTGAATTTCTAAAGTACGCTGTAGCCAAGGGTGCAGATCTTTCGTTGATAGGCGGAGAAGACAAATACGCCTTAGACTATGCAAACGAATTTGGACACCACCTTGTTGCGAAGTATATCATGGAGCAGCTTGGAACTACGGCTCACCTATCGCCAAGGTCATCTGATTCGATAGAAAGAGTACGGCCCCCTTAGAAAGGTATCAGCTTATTTTCTAAAACCGGTCGAACCTAAGACCTCCTTCACTCATTTCCTGGCCTGAGGCAACAAATCCCCAAAAAGCCCCAGGCAACAAAATCCTGAATCCGGACGACTACCCAGCAACTGGCGTTGCTTTCGCCCCCAACGCCCGAGTTGTATCCAGAATCAAGCAGGAAGTAGTCCCAGTGAACCCATTAAGAAGCTTAGACCCGGAGAAGTTCTACCTCATCACCGACCGCACGGTTAATGAGGAGCTCTGGATGCTGCCGACCCCCTTAGAGAGGTATCAGCTCATTTTCTAAAACCGGGAACTCGTCGTTGCAATGTCATGGCTTTAACTGCAAACTGGAGGACTTTTTGAGAATCCCCAGTAATATGCTAGTCTTTCGTGTCTTTTCTATTCAAATACGAGCAGTCGCTATAATCAGAATTTTTTAAACTAAGCATTAATTTTCACGCGAAATTAATGCTTAGTTTTGCACATTAAAGAGGTTTGGAAGGTAGTTAAGTAAATGTTCTCAAACCCCAAGAAGAAAGATGAAAAGCGACGAATTCAAACTAGACAGAAATGTGAGTAGAGAGGGTGAAGGTGAGTGGATTACCCATACCATTGTCGCCCCAGTGCAAACCTGGAGATTTCCCAGCATGCACAACCGAGCAGAAATGCTCGCTCATGTTGAAAGTGCTTTCAAGCTTCATCAGATGCTCCCCCCTTACAACTTCGACCTAGAGGCAATGGCAGGGGCATTCGTCTGTCTGCTCTTAGATTTCACACGCTCTCTCAACTTTGAGAAAGCCTGCGAGTTTCTGAGGGCTTCACCAAGAGTTGATGTGGAAGGGGAACTGAAAGAAGCAGATGGGAAAAAGGGTTTCGTCGTAACCTTTAGAAGGTACGTTAGAGACCCACAGCCAGATGCCATACTGTAGTCAAGAGACTACCCCCAAAGTTAATAAACTGCCCAAGGACAATCTCACGAGACTGTCCTTGGCGTGAACGCATCAATCAATGTTATCAAAGATGGTTAGTGACCTTAACTATCCTCCAAACTTCTGGAACAATAATTTGTTCCCCCCCTTAGAAAGGTATCAGCTTGTTTTCTAAAACCCGTCGAACCTAAGACCTCCTTCACTCGTTTCCTGGCCTGAGCCGACAAATTCCCCAAAAGCCCCAGGCAACAAAATCCTGAATCCGGACGACTACCCAGCAACTGGCGTTGCTTTCGCCCCCAACGCCCGAGTTGTATCCAGAATCAAGCAGGAAGTAGTCCCCGTGAACCCATTAAGAA
>JAUIMJ010000383.1 GCA_030433295.1 bacterium
AATCCTTTGGTGAATTGCTGAAAAGCGTCAAACAGATGGATGACATCGCGAAAGGTAAAAAGAGAGCATCCAGGAAGTTTGATTTTCCTGATCCCGAGGTGAAAGTGATTCGTGAACGTTTGGGTGTATCGCAGGACAAGTTCGCGATGATTCTGGGCGTAAGCAAGCGTACTGTTGAAAATTGGGAACAGGGGCGGCGGCACCCGACAGGGGCGGCACGCTCACTCCTGAAAATCGTTGAAGCTGATCCGGAGCATGCCTTGCAGGCGCTTCGAGCTTGACCAGTGATTAGCGTTTATGCGACGAGCAAGCTCAGGAACAAGTTGTTTCTCGATGAAAACGGCGTATTACCCGCCGCCGGTCCCGGCAGAGAATCTTCAAGCCCAAACCCAATGAACGGCTGGCACGCAAATCTTGTATGGCTTCAGCGTCGCCAGTGCGTAATCTTTGTTCATGACGAGAGTCGATTTCCCGTGTTTATACCGTGCCTGAAAAAGCCGGACTTTGAGAATCTCGACTGGCATTTCCAAGATGTCTTGATGAATACGTTGTTAAAAGTAGGCATGCCCAAGGTAGTGCTCAACCGGGCTGTGGAATACCTGTCACCCTTGTGTTTCAACCACGAGCTCGACCGCTCGGTCATGGGGACACTCAATCAACTGGTTTCAGATGTGGATCACAGCCTGTGGTACAGGGATGAACAGGTCACAGAGTTGTTGCCCTACAGTACCTCGGCGTGGTTGTCCGACAGGCCGTGCCATGTCAAGGGAGTACGGGATTGCATATGGCCAGGTGATGCAATGCGGGCCCTGCTCGAAAGAACGGTTCATTGATTTGAATGGTAGTCTGATAAATGGTGCCCAGAGACAGGCTTGAACCACCAACTCACTTGTTTCGCATCTTGCGCGTAAGTTATTGAAATATAAAGACTGAAAGATTCCTTACGGTTCAAGGGTGAACATCAGTGTACCACCCTGATGTGACCCCTTCGAGTCACGTTTCAAAGGCTTTATGCCAGTGAATACCACGTTCCACGCCCAGCACCATGGCGCTCAAGATGCCCATTCTTATACAGGGATTTTACATGATCTTTGATTGTCCCACGGCTAACGCCCGTCGTGGTTTCAATGTCATTGATGGTCACTCTGCCGTGCTCACGAGCGATTTCCAGAATTTGCACAGACAGTTCTGGTAAGTCACCCAGAATCAGGCGCTCCCGCTTAATCTTGGCGTCTAGCTTTTCCTTTTGCTTGTTAAGTGCTTCCAGGAAGAAAATGACCCATGGTTGCCAGTCGGGAGTTTCCGTTCTGATCGTGCCCTGAGTTTGCCGCAGCGCAAGATAGTAACCTTCCTTGTTGGCTTCGATCACACTTTCCAACGAGCTATACGGGACATAGGAGTATCCTGCTTTTAGAAGCAGCAATGTCGTCAATATGCGTGATAGCCTGCCGTTTCCATCCTGGAACGGGTGTATCTCCAGAAACACGACCGTGAAAATTGCGATAATGAGCAGCGGATGTAGGGACTTATCGTCGATGGCGTTATTTGTCCAAGCGATAAGTTCGTCCATGAGGCGAGGTGTATCAAAAGGCGTCGCCGTTTGAAAAACCACGCCCATGCTTTCACCTTCTGCGTTAAATGCTTCGACGCTATTGGAGAGCGTCTTGTACTGCCCACGATGTCGTACATCCTTCTCGGTGTATTGAAGCAACTGGCCATGAAGCTGCTGAATGTAGTTGATCGTTAGCGGAATCTCTCCCGCGTGCTCAAATACGGTTTCCATCACTGAGGCATAGCCCGCGACCTCTTCTTCGTCTCTACTGGCGAAGGATTGGCTCCCAAGGTTGGACAAAAGCTTTTCGACTTCACGATCCGTCAGCTTAACTCCCTCGATCCGTGTGGACGATCCAATGCTTTCAATGGTCGCCACATGCCGCAAGTTCGATAGGCGCTCAGGCGCTATTCGTCCGATAGCTTTCCATGCGCCCTTGAATTCATCTTGCTCAGCAATGAGCTGCAAAATCGTGTTCGTTATCTTGAGAGTGTCTACATTCATCAATCCATCCGCACTTCCATACAATAAACCATCCGTTTCCATCCATTTAACTATGGCGGACATCCATCCGTTTGTCCAGCCAATTCCATCCATTTGCTGAGTTGCATGCTGCTGGGGGGATTGCCTGCCCCCAGTTGTCGCCTTATATAATCTCAAGATTGTTGTGGAGGGGCTTCATCGATGCGGGTCTTTGTGACGGGTGGAACAGGAGCAATAGGTCGGTACGCTGTATCTGCGCTCGTTAAAGCTGGTCATGACGTGGTTGCGCTCTCACGAAGCGACAGCAGTTCAGCCGTGTTGAAGGGCATAGGGGCCGACTCTGTGATGGTGTCGCTATTTGATCGAGACGCACTCTGTTCGGCCTTTGCAGGCTGCGATGCTGTTGTGAATTTGGCCACAGCTCTGCCAAGCAGCAAAGACTTCCACAGGTCGCGCGCTTGGGTTGAAAATAACAGAATTCGCACAGAGGGGTCTTCCGTCGTTGTTGACGCTGCTCTTAGTGCGGGTGTCCCAAAGCTCATCCAGGAATCCGTCGTCATGATTTACAAAGATGGCGGAGACAAGTGGCTGGATGAAACCTGGCCCGTGGATAACTTTCCTATGGCGCACTCGAATCTCGCGGCTGAGGCAAGTGTAGACAGGTTCACTCGTTCGGGTGGCCAGGGCATTGTCATGAGGTTTGGGTGGTTTTATGGACGGGGCGCAGCGCACAGTGAAGAGTTTTTCCATCTGGCGAAACGATTTGGATTAAGTGCCATGATGGGCGGCGCAGATGGGTATGTCAGTTCGATCCAGGTAAGAGACGGGGGAAATGCCGTTGCAGCGGCTCTGAAAGTGCCTGCCGGGACGTATAATATTGTCGATAATTGTCCTCTGACAAAGAAAGAATACGCCGATGCAATTGCAGCCGGAGCGAACCGGAGAAGATACATTCGGGCGCCCGGGGTGTTCGCCAAAGTCATGCGCGATAACACGACATCCCTTACTCGATCTCTCCGAGTAAAGAACGAGAAATTCCGAGCGGCATCGGGATGGTCACCATATTTTCCGTCTGCCAGGGAAGGGTGGAGAGACATGGGGTTATCGTCAAATCTAAAAGAGCGGCCAGAGTAGAAACTTCGAGTTAACATTGAGGACGCATTGATTTTTTTAAGGCAGAGCGTGCAAGCCCCAGTGAAACTATATTGTTTCACCACACAAAAAGGCCCCGCCAAAAATGACGAGGCATTCTGTTTCAATATGGTGCCCAGAGACAGAATCGAACTGCCGACACGGGGATTTTCAATCCCCTGCTCTACCGACTGAGCTATCTGGGCGTAGTCGAGAAGTTCTGCGGAACCGCAGAGGCGCGTATTAAACCTGCCT
>JAUIMJ010000384.1 GCA_030433295.1 bacterium
AAAGTTCATCAGAGGCACGCCCAGCAGAAGCAAAGACGCGACGCGGATAAATATCAGCGCGCGTTCGGCGGACAATAATGTTGCAATAAGTTCAGACATCTTTAGTTGTTCTCCACACCACGCAGGGGCTCATCGGCGCCGAGGCCGAAAAAAGTCCGTATTGAGAAACTCTTTTTGATTTGCTCTCTTGGCGGCGCAATCAGTCTCGCGTTTTCCGCTTCTGCAGGCGGACCATTTGAAACAAACACCTGGCTTGCGTCGTCTCCACCCTTGTAATGGACTTTGGTTTCATTGGCCCAGAGTTGTCCGTCTTTTTCATACATAGACAGCCATTGCACACGGAGGCATATCTTTTCGACGAGCAGATCTTCGGGTGATTTGTTTCTCAGTTGCACCGGACAAATCGCCAGATAGTCCCGCGTGCTATCAACGAGAATTTTGCGCCGGGCACTGGACGAAATCCAGTAACAGAGTTCGCCTTCCGTTGGGCCACCGAACCAGGTGTGAGAGAGCACCGCACTGGGGAAATCAATGAGAACATTGGATGATTGTTTCTCCAGGGCAACGCTTGCGCATACCGGAACACGGACGAAAATTCTGGCTGCGACACCGGGCTGCAGGCGAAAGGGGTTTTCTGGTTTAACCACCACGGCCTTGTCGGGAAAACGCGGCTGAATATATACTTTCTTGTATTTCTTCTTGATTGCCCATCGTGCCCATGCAGGGTCTGTCTCCGAGGTCTCGGCTCTTTGCTCTGCGATCCAGAGTTCATCTTCTACCTGCTTCAGCAGTAAGGATAGCTCACCAGCCCTGCGGCAGTGCACCTCATCAGACTCAAGCAGCTGTTCACCCCACCATGTCATCGCTCAGCTCCTGTCTCCGATTACTTAGAATTGCTATTTGCTTTGCCAATCCAGCCTTTTTTCCGAAAGTAGATAATCATTCCGGCGATGCTCGCAAGTATAAATATCCAGAATGCCGGATAGGCCCACCTGAGTTTTAACTCCGGCATATACTCGAAATTCATTCCGAAGACTCCGGCAAAGAAGGAAAGAGGAATGAAAATGCTTCCCATGATGGTCAGAACCTTCATCACTTCATTCATTCGGTTGCTGACACTTGAAAGGTATACATCCATAAAGCTCGCCGCAATCTCCCGGTACGTCTCGAGCACGTCGATAACCTGGATTATGTGCTCATAGGTATCGCGAAAAAAAACCCTGGTTGATTTTTTAACAAACAGGCTCTCATCCCGGCACAGGGTGCTTATTGCCTCGCGTTGGGGCCAAAGTGCTCGGCGCAGTTGTAGTAGCTCCCTTTTGCAGTTGTAGACTTCCTGTAGAGACTCCTCCTTTGGTGAAAGTATAATCTGCGTCTCAAGATCTTCCAGGCGTTCACCGAGCTCTTCGAGGATTGGGTAATACGCGTCAACCTTGGTATCTATCAGTGCGTATGCCAGATAGTCAGCACCACTTTTGCGGATCGTGCCCTGTCCCTGTCTTATTCTTTCACGAACGGGCTCGAACACATCACCGCTGCGCTCCTGAAATGTGAGAAGGAAACACCTCGTCCAGACCACGCTCAGCTGCTCTAAATCGATGCGTCCGTCGCCCAGGATCTTTGCCATCATCCCGATGTTCACCGCGTAGTCGTCGTTGAACTCGGTTTTCGGTCTTTGGGGAACGTTCACCACGTCCGCGATAGTGAGCGGATGCAGTGCGAACAGCTCAGCGATAGCTAGGAGCACCTCTTCACTCCCAAGGCCCTGTATATCGACCCAGGTAACAGTCTTTTGATCTTCGAGACAGGCCCGGAGCTGTAGGATGTTGTCTGAGAGCAGGTCGGCATTTGATACCGAAAATTCGAGCACCTCAGATTCATCGTAGTGGATCACCTTGATCGATGGCTGGGGGGAGTGTTCTGAGATGACGAGGGTTCCGGGGCGGGAACCGACGGGAGCGTATCTTTTTTCGAACATGGTGGTTTAAGGGCTGCGTTGCGTTTTGAGGGGATGTTAGCAGATATTGTAGGGGGTGTATTGGGGGATTTGTTGCGGGTTCGTCTTCGGACCCGAGCAGGCTAAATGCGGAGTAGTGATACCCCTAATCGACGAATACATCGTCTGCTGCGTCAAGATAAGAACTTTTTTGCATCATTGTAGTGTGAAAAACGCATCCGATGATCGCAGTTATGTTTTGTCGGAGGCGCCATCGATAGATGGTGCCCCCGTGGCAACCGAGGCCCAGGTCGATGGTGTATTATGACAGAGGAACGTTTTTTCCTGGGTATGTTAGTGTCGGTAGGCGACTCCAAGTCCAGAAAAGAGGTCGTCTGCCTCTTCATTCAAACCCGCGCCCAGAAGGACATCAAACTGCAGAACGTTGGAGAATCCGTAGGTAAAGCCACCATTGATGAAGTGGGAACCGCTTGAATCCGGGGCACTTGAGTTTGGGAAAAATGCAAAATACTCAAGATACGTTCCGATCTTTTCCGTCAGCGAATGAGCAAGCGTTACGGAGGTGGACGTTTCAAAGTATCGTTTGTCGTCAAGCACCGGGCTCGCAAAATTGATGTTTCCGGCAAGTGCCCAGCTCTCACAAAATGAACGAGCCCAGATCAGTTTAACTTCGGGTTCTGTGTCATGGGAGCTGACGTCACTTGAACCCGACGGAACAGACGCCTGAATGATTATGCTAACATCCGGCGTGTCACTGCCAGCTTCGTACAAGCGGTGTTTTAAACCCAGATTCAGGTCGGAAACTCCGTTAACCGTGTTTTCAGATACGCTTGCATCATCCACAGTCGTCTTACTATCCAGGTAGCCGTCCCACGAAATCCGCAATTCGAGATCGCTGAGCAAGCCGACTCGAGCAAGTAATTGGGGGGACACATGCTCTCGAGAACGTCTTCCGTCGTCATCGTTGTAGGTGAAGAGATAGCCTGCTTCGAGCTGAAAATGCCCCGGAGAAATCGTCGACGGACCTTCGGTAAAGTCAGGCCGATCGGTTTCCATATCCTGAGAGAGTTCCGGGGAACCAAATCCAAGCGGGCCGGTCTCTATGGCGTGGACGTTTGTAATGAAAAATACAATGACAAATGTCAGGGGCAGAAAACGAAAGATGTGCACGTTCATTAGTCCTCTATGGTTGCTTTGGCACTCTATGTAGCCTGCGCTACATGAGCGAGTTTAGCCGTTTTTTCTCCTGCGTGCAAGTCCGGCTCTACGCTGGGACGGACACTCAGGATACTCTTTCCGCTAGCTGGCCGCGTGCACGGGTCGGATCGGGGCGGAAGTGAAGGCTCCCTCGCTGGAGAAACTTTTCATTGGGAGCTGGAGTCGATTGTGGTCCGTAGATACCTTCCTTTTGCGGGCTATGTTGACGCAGTAAAAGGCCCCTTAGGTTGTTCGGTCCAC
>JAUIMJ010000059.1 GCA_030433295.1 bacterium
GGATTTTATGAAGGCCGAAATACAGTCGTAGTGGTAGTCGCCATCCTGGTCAAAGTTTGCCGGCTGATCGCCATAGGCTTCTTCAACTATTTCGCTGGTGATCGTTTTCTGCGAGAGCGCCTGGGCCTTAGCGTATGCCCATTCAAGACCGGTCAGAACCCGACGGGCATCGCCTCCGGCAATGCGGGCCAGTTTACTGCGCGCATCTGCATCGATATCTACCCCCGACTCGCCATAGCCGCGCTGAGGGTCGCTCAACGCCCGATCGATCAGAGCTTCGAGATCTGCAAGCCCAAGCAGCTTAATCTCAACCACCCGCATGCGGCTAAGCAAAGCATTTCGAATGCGAAAGCTTACATTCTCGGTAGTTTGACCGATTACCGTGAGCAGCCCCGATTCAACATGCGGCAAAAATGCATCCTGCTGCCCTTTGTTAAAACGGTGAATCTCGTCGACAAGCGCAAGGGTTGGCTTTCCTTCGAGGCGAGCACTTTTCTCCGCCTCAGCAACCGCGTCCCGAAGCTCTTTTACTCCATCGAGAACACCGGAGAGACGTACAAAACGATAGTTACTGGACTCGGCGACTACTTTGGCAAGCGTAGTCTTTCCGGTTCCCGGCGGCCCCCAGAATATCATTGAGGGGATAGTCGAACCCGGGGTTCGCAGAATATGCCCCAGAGAGGTTTCGGGACCTATGACGTGGTCCTGGCCAAGAATTTCATCGAGATTTTGCGGCCGCATGCGCTCTGCAAGCGGAGCGCGCTGCGCCTGAGACTCAAAGAGCATCTCTAACTACGGGCGAGTTTCTTCAGCACGGTGCAGAGGATACCGCCATCCTGGTAGTACTGCTTCTCAACCGGCGTATCGATACGGCAGAGGGCTTCAAACTTCACCTCGCTCCCATCTTCTTTCTTTGCAACAACAGAGACACTGTCACCCGCTTCGAGCGAATCATCGATTTCAAAGGCAAAGGACTCAGTTCCGCTCAGACCATGCGAGGCAACCGACTCACCCGACTTAAACTCCAGCGGTAAAATCCCCATACCAATGAGATTGCTGCGGTGGATACGTTCGTAGCTCTCTGCAATCACCGCTTTTACGCCCTGTAAAAACGGCCCTTTGGCCGCCCAGTCTCGGGAGGACCCTGAACCGTATTCCTTACCGGCAAGAATCACCAGAGGCGTTCCCTCGGATTGATACCGCTCTGCCGCATCAAAAAACGACATCTCTTCTCCCGACGGGTGGTGAAGGGTGTTGTTCCCTTCCTTGCCGGGAGTCAGCTGGTTCTTAATGCGAACGTTTGCAAATGTCCCGCGCACCATGACGCGATCATTACCGCGTCGCGATCCGTAGCTGTTGAAGTCCACCGGATCTACGCCGTTCTCAATGAGATACTTCGCTGCAGGCGAGTTCTTTGCGATGTTACCTGCCGGGGAAATATGGTCGGTGGTAACCGAATCTCTAAACAGCCCAAGAACTCTGGCATTTTCAATCTTCGAGATACTACCGTCTTCTTTGGTAATTCCATCAAAGAAAGGGGGTTTGCGAATGTAGGTAGACTCATCGCTCCAGGGATAGAGTTCTGAGGAACTGGTCTCAATTGCCTGCCATGCCGCAGAGCCCTTGAAGACGTCCGCATACTTCTCGCGAAACATTGCGGCGTTTACAAATGATTCAACCGCCTCTGCTACTTCCTGCGTGCTCGGCCAGATGTCTTTTAGATAGACATCCTTTCCATCTTTTGAGGTTCCGATGACATCCTTACTCAGGTCAATGGCGGTGCTCCCCGCAAGAGCGTATGCGACCACCAATGGCGGAGAGGCCAGGTAGTTTGTACGCGTGAGCGGATGCACTCTGCCTTCGAAGTTTCGGTTACCGGATAGCACCGCCGAAACAACGAGGTCACTATCCTGAATCGCTTTTTCCACACTGGGATGCAGGGGACCCGAGTTTCCGATACAGGTCGTACAACCATAGCCAACGACGTTAAAGCGCAGTTGCTCAAGGTAGGGAAGCAAACCGGATTTGCTGAGATACTCGGTGACTACCGTCGAACCCGGAGCAAGAGAAGTCTTTACATACGAAGGTATGCTCAGCCCAAGCTCAACGGCCTTCTTTGCAACCAGCCCCGCACCGAGCATAACCGAGGGATTACTCGTATTGGTGCAGGAGGTAATTGCAGCAATGACTACCGCGCCGTGGCCAATCTCAAAGTCTTCCCCTTCGAGGGTAAGCTTCGCGGTTCGCTCCAGATCCTTTTTCTCAAGCCCGATTCCTTTTGGTCCTACGGGCGCAAGCAGCGTCTGCTCATAGGTCGGACCGAGGTCAGAGAGATCTATTCTGTCCTGCGGTCGCTTCGGTCCGGCAAGCGCAGGCTGAACTGTAGAAAGATCCAGACTCAGTGTTCTGGTAAATTCCGGGTCCGGAGTCTCAGAGGTTCTGAAAAGCCCCTGGGCCTTTGCATAGGCCTCCGTAAGCTCAACCAGCTCATCCGGGCGTCCGGTGAGGCGAAGATAATCGAGCGTCTGATCATCAATCGGGAAAAAGCTGACCGTACTTCCCTGCTCGGGAGCCATGTTTCCAATCGTTGCCCGATCCGCAACCCGCATGTTCTTCAGACCTTCGCCGAAGAACTCAACAAATTTGCCCACCACACCGGCCTCACGACACATCTCAGTGATGCGGAGGACCAGATCCGTTGCCGTCGCCCCTTCCGGCAGCTCACCTTCGAGCTTGAAGCCAACGACGTCGGGAATGAGCATGTAGATTGGCTGATCGAGCATCACCGCTTCAGCCTCGATGCCGCCGACACCCCAGGCAAGCACGCCAAGTCCGTTTACCATCGGCGTGTGTGAGTCAGTCCCCACACAGGAATCCGGATAGACAACGTCATTCTCGCGGTTCCAGTATACGCCCTCAGCGAGGTACTCCAGGTTCACCTGATGAACGATTCCCGTAGCCGGAGGAACAACCCGCAGATTTTTGAAAGCGCTTTGTCCCCACTTCAGAAACTCGTAGCGCTCCTTATTGCGCTGGAATTCGATTTTTTCGTTCAGCGCAAGGGCATCATTGCTACCGAAATGGTCGACCTGTACAGAGTGATCAATCACCAGGTCACAACGAACAAGTGGATTAATCTTATCGGGGGAGCCACCAAGATCGTTCATTGCATCGCGCATCACGGCCAGGTCGACAAGGGCGGGAACCCCGGTAAAATCCTGCAACACGACCCGGGCTGGCTTGTAGGGGATTTCTTTTCGTTCCGCGTCCTGCGCCTTCCAGGTCGCAAGCTCCCGCACATGATCCTCGGTAACGGCGAAGCCATCACAGTTTCGCAGTGCCGACTCCAGGAGTATCCGAATACTGAATGGGAGACGCTCGAGTGAATAATCCTTCTCGAGGGTCTTCAGAGAGAAGTAAGAGATTTTCTTGCCGTTCGAAAGAGTTAGTTCTGATCGAGCTCCGAACGTATCGACTGCCATGCTGTAATCCCCTTTTGTTTAAATTCACTCAAGTTGAGAATACCTTGTAATACAGACCTATCACAATATCCACGGATTATTGGGGGATGGCGCTGCCAAGGTTTCAGCGTTAAAGGGCGTTGCGCGACTTGGACGGCAGAGAATTTCCTGCTATCTAAGGTGCGGGTATTGTTCCCTGCTGCTATTTGCGAGCAGCGTAATCAGGTTCAGCCTTACATTTCAGCATCAGAATCCATTGTTAAGAGGCAGGGTGATCACATCGATTGAAGAAGCCAACTCTCCCGAGTCATGCATTGAGGGCGTCTGCTTTAAGCAGCTAAAAACCTTTCCCGATGATCGCGGGTTTTTTAGGGAATTAGTGCGTCATAATGATCCCTTTTTCGCCGAAGGCTTTGCACAGTGGAGCCATAGCCGAATGGCCTTTAACACGGTAAAGGCGTGGCATTTCCATCATAAACAAATCGACTGGTGGTATCTTGCTGATGGCGCTATACACACGGCGCTCTACGACAACAGGGAGGAAAGTCCTACCTATCAGCGAAAGATGGAATTCATCATGGGAGAAGAAAGCATCGACGAACGAGCTCTCTCCACCGTGGTTCGCATTCCGCAGGGCGTACTTCACGGCTGCAGGGTGATAAGCGACCTCGCTAACCTCTTCTACATCACCAGTGAGGTATACAACCCGGATGACGAGGGTCGTCTGGCATTCAACAACGAATCGGTTCCGCACAGCTGGGGCGATCCCGCCGAACTCATTGTAGCTGAAAACGACCGACGCGATTTCATCCCACCGCATCCAAGAAAGTTAATCAATTAGAGCAGTCTTCGGATAAACACAGACGATTTAGTCCTGTGACCGCTCTAGAAACGGCCTCGGCTGTACGATCCGGGCTGAAGCCCCGGTGCTGTGGTCTGCAAGGGGGCGGGGGCTTTATTCGGCGAATTACTTGAAGCACTTTCGATAGCCGTCTGTGGCAGGAGCGTGGGTATACTGCGACCAAATACTTCCTCGACTGTCAGCGCATCAGCCCAGGAGTCCTGAGATAGCGTAATGCCCGGATTTACTGATGGAAGCAGGCGAATGTTACCGACAACCCGACTTGTAAAACCCCTGTCAGTTCGCTCGACCAGAAGCAGAACTTCCTCATTCTCATCCGTGTGAATCGGCGCCAGCAAGCGCCCATTACGCGCAAGAAGCGACAGCACTTCGGGGGGCACACCCCGCGACATTTCGGAAAGTAAGATGGCGTCATAGGGGCCAGACTCAGAAGAATCAACACCGGTCACGTCGGTCACGGAGTAGCCACGGCTTCGAAGTGAGTGTGTAAGCTCGGTGTCAGGGACGGAGTCGGAACGCAGGGTATATACTCGTGCTCCGACTTCAGCCAGAACCGCTGCGCGATAGCCGTTGCCAAGACCAATATCGAGAACCTTTGAGCCTCTGCTTACCCGAGCCTCCTGGGCCATAAGCGCGAGCAGATACGGCTGTGCATAGTGATCGTAATCTCCCAAATCACTGAGGAGCGGTGCGTATTGTCCGGAGGTCCTGCTGCTGAAAGAAGTAAAGCTAGCCGGGGACACGCGAGACAAGGCCGCCAGCACTTCCTGATTTTTCAGGCGAAGGCCTTCGACCGCCTTCAGGGAAGACGGCGCTTCGGGGAACGTCAAAAGCGATGCCCGCATCTCAGCCTCGGAAGTCGGCGCGGTATCGGGAGACAGCGCGGGGCTACAAGCCGCAGACAGACTTAAGAGCAGGCCTGAGAGAAGGGGAAAAACAATTGCTGTACATCTGAAATTCATTAAAACCCGAGGGTCTACAATTCATACATCCAATTACTCACGACCACTATAAATCGGGTAAGAAGATGCGGAAACCAATTTTTCAAGCAGCATCTGATGTCGCCGGAGAGCCTAAGTCTTCGCATTTTCTAATCCTCTCGGCTACTTCCCGAGGCAAATATCTGGCCGACTCAATGCTCTTGCTTTTTTTCAGTTGACGCTGGAAAGGCTTAGCCGTATCCTCAGGATTAATTAGCTAAGGCTTTCGGACAGTTAAGCTTTACACTAATTACCCAGCCCTCAATTCTTTTCGAAACTCGTTTTGCTCAGTGTAGCGCGGACGGTTGACCCCCCTGTACTGCCTTGAGCTAACGGCCTGTTTTCAAATGGTTTTTCGAGTGAAGAAGAACATTTTTTGTAAATGATTCTGTGAGACGATATTGTTGTATAACCAACTTGAAGCTAGCTGAGATATTAGGGGCAATGCGCGCTCCGAATCCGCTATGCACTTCGATGTCGCTTGGTAATGCTTAAGAGGAGACTCACGGGAATCATTCAGCGGATGGAATGTGAAGATGCCATCCAAAGAATTGAGACGATTCGGAGGCGAGCTTTTAAGAAGTAGAAAAAGCTGGGTAATGCGCCCCTTTAAAGCAAAGAAAGATGAATCAAGATAACGTAAAGCCGATAGAACGAGAGTATACCGCCAAGCAGGTGCAGGCGATTCTCCGGACGTTGACAGGCGACCAGGAAAAGATTGGTCTCGCCCTGCTCAACTACTACTCTCGCACTGATCTCGTGGTTGCCTCCGGGCGAACGAAACAACGAGGGCGTCAGAAGTATAGTTACGCCGATGTGGTGCTGCTAAGCTGGCTTTTTCGCATGAAAAAGGAAGGCCTGCCGGTCAACCGATTTCGCCGTGGTATTTCCTATCTTCGAAAGCGTCTTCCGAAACTCTATCAGGACCCTAAGGGAATGATCCTCCTGACTGACGGAAAACAGCTCTTCCTCAAGCATCGCGAGACTGAAAAACGCGATATCGCTGAGGTTTTGACAGGACAGCGCTCCGGGCAGTATGTATGGGCCTACTCGATTGGAACACTTATCGAGGAAGTCGATCGCGCTATCATCGAACAGCTTCAGGAAGCTGCCTGATCCTGAGTCTTCGACTTCTAATCATTGCTGACGTGCCCCGAGCCTCCTGATGAGGTTGTCACAGGGTCCTCACGAGGTCTTCGCAAGGTCGTCGCAGGGCATTTTAACGTATCCTTAACTAAGGCTGTCCCTTGAGCACTGAATTCACCTCTTTCATCTCGAACTACTGTTCCGAGGCCGCAAGTGTTGCTGACTCGGTGGGAAAACAGAGTGACGAACTGCTCGCTCTCGTAGACACGCTCTACCACGCGGCAAAAGCCGGAGGGCGCATTTACACCTTCGGAAACGGCGGCTCGGCCTGCGATGCCATGCATCTTGCCGAAGAGCTGGTTGCCCGGTATTTGCGAGAGAGACCCGGTATCCGTGCACAGCACCTTATCGATTCCGGAACGATCACCTGCTGGGGAAATGATTACGAATTCGACACAATTTTCAGTCGGCAGGTAGAAACCCTGGCTACCGACAAAGACGTTGTGATCGGCTTTACCACAAGCGGAAACTCCCCAAACGTCTGCAAAGCTCTGAAAGCGGGTAACGAAATTGGTGCCTACTCGGTAGCGATGTGCGGAAAGACCGGAGGAAAGGCAAAGGGCATTGCAAAACAAACCATCATTGTGGATTCCGATCTGACTTCACATATTCAGGAAGCGCATATGATGATGATTCACATCATTTGCGACGTTCTGGAACAGCGCCTGTTTCCGGAATGTGTTTCTCTTGAGAAACCTCCGAAGCTCGTGCGGCAGCCCGCATAACGAAAAATATCGAAGAGACCGGACTTCAGAGAAGTGCTTTTTCCAGCGCTTTCTCCATGTGCGCACGGGGTGCCTCGGACAATTCCGTAAACAACTCAAACTGCTTTAATGCCTGAAAAAGCAGCATGCGCGCACCATGAATAGTGGTAGCACCTGAAGCCTTTGCACCCTCGAGCAATTCAGTTTGCCTGGTCACCATATCAAAAACGCATGACGCCGCGGTAAAGCTACTGAGTTCAAAGGGATATCGGGCGGCGTCTCCGGCCAGAGAAAGCCCTATCGGCGTGGCGTTAACAAACAACTCAAGAGAAGCCACAAATTCGGGGCTAAGCGTATCGTAGTCAACAACAGAGATATCAAAGTCCTGAGCGACCTCTTCAGCTCGTTTTGCGTTGCGATTACATATTGCAATCTTCTTAACCCCGAGCTGCGCAAGCGCGTATACCGCTGCTCGCGCCGCACCTCCCGCACCGAACACCAGGGCAGTATCTCCTCGACTCTGGAATCCCGCCTCAAGCAGTGCCTCAGACACCCCATAGTGATCCGTGTTAAACCCCAGCAGTTTGTCGCCGGTGTTAATCACCGTGTTCGCCGAGCCGATTGCCTCTACTTCATCGGAGAGTTCATCAATCATCGGGAGGGCACGCTCTTTGTGCGGAATGGTCAGACTCAAGCCACGAAGCCCAAGGCTTCGCATCGCAGCTATTCCGGATGCGGTATCAGAGCAGGGAAAGGCCGTGTAGCTAAAATCCAGATCGAGACTTTTGAATCCGGCATTGTGCATTGCCTGACTCAAAGCACTGGGTTGCTCGGCAAGCAGTCCGCAGGCCCTGGGAAAAGCCAAACGCTCCCACTCGGTGGGAAGAGACAGGAGTTCTTCGGAGGACATAACAGTATCGGCCTGCTTCAATTCTCGCTAACTAAAATAACTATCTGATATCGCTGGCATTATCACGAAAAACGCCTCCATGCACCCGGGCAGAGGATAGCTAACGAAATCCTGCACTTGTGTCGATACCCTAAGGAGTAGTGCAGGGTTTTGCAAACGCAAAGAATCGGGAATGGAGGTTTACGGGATGGGCGAGACGCCAAAACCAGATGAAATCGGAGTGCCATATCGTTCCGAAGTCGCACAGAGAAAAACCTCTACATTTTCAAAGACACTCTCATACCTGGTGTTTCAGGCGCACGGTGTTCGCGTCGGCCTTGAGCTCTCGCTTTGCGTCATCGTCTACGCGCTATCGACGGCACTCATCCCCTGGACTCTGCTCGGAGTTCCAGAGAAGTGGAGCGTTATCATCTGCTGGTTTGGCTCCTGCTTTGGTATCATAGTTTTTGATCAGCTCGTACTCTGTAGGGCGGCCTTCAGTCTTAAAAGAGCGTATCTGCTAAATCTCAGCGGATCGCATCAGGAAGCGCTTGATGTCTTAGACGAGGTCGGCCCCCATACGGAGCAACGCATTACCCTGCCGCAGGATCTCTATCATCTGCAACGCGCAGAGATATTCGCCAGTAGCAATGACTTCGAAAAATCATTCGCGGAGCTTCAGCTCGCTGAGTTTGCCGGTGCCGATGAATTTCGCATTCGCCTTAGCAGAAGCAACACCTACCTTGAGCAGAATGATTTCCTTCAGGCACAGGCCGAGATACAGGCGCTGATAGATATTCACGGTGAGACCCCCGTGCTGAAACTTGAGCAGGCACTCCTGCACTTCCGTGAGCGAGAGGACCTGTGGAAATCAAAGGCCCTGCTCAAAGAAGTTTTGGAAATGCCGGATGCCGCGCACTTTGCCGGAGAATCAAGCCAACAGATTGCACGTGCCTATCTGAATGCATGCCGACTCTTTACCGGAGAAGCCGAAGAGGGACTGGACGGACTTAACGACTGCATAGATCGCCTGCGATCGGCAATCCTGTACGTCGATTCCCTGCGCCCCATCGTAAGCGAGTTGCTTCTTGAGCGTGCCTTCTATCAGGCAACCCATAAGGAACCACAAGCGGCCTTTCTCGACCACAAGGTCGCACTGTCGCTTTGTCAGAAATCTTCTTTCTTAAAACGATCTGAAGAAATAAAGGAAGAGCTCGCCTGGCGCCATGAAATGGAGATTTGATGTCTTCTGCGCTCTGACTTTTACTTTGAAACTTCAGGGCTCATCAGCATAGAGCACGGCAGAAGAAAGACCCCGACGCGCAGGCCGCCGATCAAAGTCGCAAGCATGAATGTCCAGTTACTCAGGTAAAACAAGCCTGTGAGCTTGCACGCTTCCAAGACTCCCTTTGCGCCTTTAAAGATTGGCAAAAGAACGCGCAGCGCAAGAAGCACCGCAAGAACGCCAAACAAAGGGCTCAGCAGTGAGCCACATGAGATAAGCGCAAGCAAAGCCAGAACATGTATCAGATGAAAATCCGTTAGGAAGCAGGCTATCAGAGGTCCGCCGCCCTCTCGCTCGAAGGCATGCGAAATAGTGTGCGATGCTCCGTCAACCCAATAGAAAAAGCAGCCTTTGTGCCCCGTACGCTTGTAGACGAGCCCCTGATAAAAGCCCCAGCCCCACATCTGCCTGAGCATTCCCATGACACTGCTTCTGGGTTTATGCTCGACCTTCATCTGGGGGTCTCGAACGAGAATCCATTTGTCGGCGTGAATTGCACGAAAGCAAAGGTCCAGATCCTCAGATTTCTCAACCTCCGGTTCGTAGCCGCCGAGACTTTCTGCGCACTCACGCCGAATGGCCAGATTATTGTTCGAAAAGTAGAACAAATTGAGCTTATACGGCCTTCCGCCCTGCATGCCGCGAGACAGCGGTGGTAATTGAATTATCATCAGGCCTTAACGTTGTGAAACATTTCGTAATAGCGATCGACCGCGGACACCTGCTCATTTCGCGCCGTATGATGTACTTCTCCTCCGACGATGCCAACAGCATCGTATCGAAGAAATGCCCGCTCAACCGCAGCCAGCCATTCCTCTGAAACCACACAATCATCATCCGTAAAGGCAATCACATCACCCGAGGCTTTACCCAGGACGGTATTGCGCGCCTGGGGTATTCCCGGAGTTGCATAAAACTCATAGCTAATCGGCAGCTCATTCTCAAAGGACTCGACAACAGTCTTAGTCCCGTCGGTAGAACCATTATCCACCACGACTATCTCGTCTGCCATCCGGGACTGACGGCACAGAGACTGTAACAGCTCCCGCAGCTCTTCGGCTCGATTCCGGGTTATCACCCCGACTGAGATAGACAGATGATTTTGCAGCAGGGTATCAACAGCGATTTCTCTTGCCCCGGCAAGTAGCTGATGCATGACGATGTGCAGCACCCGATACAGATTTCGTGACTCCGGGGTAGTCTCTGAACGCCCTGTCAGATACCGGTAATACTGCTCAAGTTGCCTGAAGAACTGCGCACTAGCAGGGTGCTCAGCGACAAGGTACTCCGTCAGGCTTCCGGTATCGAGGAATTCAAGCTTCGGTCCTTCTCTTAAAAAGTATGCGCGAAGAATATGATAGGCGTCGCGGATAACCTCTCGGTCATCGTCGATATACAGACAGGCGTAGGACTCCTTTTTTACCGAATTGGTATTTTCATCATACTGAGCGGAAAGTCTGGCGAATTCGCGATTGGCTTCCTCGCACAATAGCTCGTAGACCCGGGTAGGAATAGTGGTATCCGCCTCAGTATTCAGACGCGCATAGACCGGGGCATGCAGCAGGGGATTTACTAGCTGCACGTCGACAAAACTTTCGTCTCTGAACAAAACAAACAGCAGATCTCTAAGGCGGACAAACACCGCATCACCCGTCTGAGCGTGTTTTCGCATATTCTGTTTTAAACGGGCCAGTCCGGAGAGCGCATCGCCCGTACAAGAGAGCAGGAAAACAGGCTCATCGATCCAGGAGTAAAACATCCGCGGAGCATAGCCCAGAGTGAGGGGCTCATGTGAAATCGCTGTTTCGTCGCCTATATCGGAGAGGCGTATAATCCGCTCGATGCGCTCCTGTCTCTTAGCGATACTTCCACCTGCCAGGCCGCCCTGGCTGGAAGATGCAATAGTCATGGGCTCATCTTTCTGCGTCTGAAGGGTATGAAACTCGGCAAAGGCCTGAGCCGCAAGGCCGAGCAGCCTCTCAAAAAAGGCCCCGGGCTTTACACCACGCGTAAAAAGCGTGCGGGGCTCGGACAAGAGATCAAGCTCCTTCTCCGCCGATTCGATGGCCCGCACTGAATCCTCAAGACCCAGCTCAGCAAGCAGTCGTGCCAGACGACGAAAATGCCGCTGCCAGAAGATTGCCTGATAGCCGTGACTTCTGGCCGAAAGAAATGCCGAGCGCAGCAGCACATCGATTTCACGCAGATACTCAATAGCGCTGCAGCCTTCACATTCCGGCAGGGGCGCCCCCCAGAGGTGCCTCACATCTCCCATTGCAAGACGAACTCGCAGCGAGCGGGACGAAGCATGTTTAGAGCGCAGCTCTGACAGTAGGATTACGTTGTCGCGCTGCTCCTCCCAGCTTCCGATAAACGGAAAAATGCGGCGCAGATTGGTATAACAGCGAAAGATTGCATGCTGAACCAGGATAGACGGCGCATCATCGTCCAGCAGGATGATGAGGTCGATATCCGAATGTCCAAGAAGCGCCCGATCCTTGAAGAATGAACCGGTTCCATAGAGTCCGATTACCCCTGAAATTGCCGAGAGACGAGCAAGCAGAACCCGCAGCCCCTGGGAGTACCATGCGGACAGTACGGAATGGATGCAGGGATTATCCAGTCCAACGACAAACCTTTGAATTCGTCTGCAAACATCGGCAATCAAGGGTAGACCTTCCACGATGGTTTATGCACCAGCGACATGAGGATTAACTCCGGGCACTCAAAAAAAGATGTTATAACGTCCGAGAGCAAATTACGCGATGAAAGAGTCAAAAATATACTCTGGACCTCGAACGTCAGTAATCCATATCAATGTGGGGAATTTGTCTTACTTTTCCCGCTATAGTGCAATTTGCAGTTGATGTTGCGCAAGAAACCAAGCACTTTGGTGGCACCGGATTTATTCGGCCCGCATTTTCAAGCGAAATAACCCAAAAAGGAATACGTTGATCATGAAAGCAAACTCCAAAGAAGGATATAAACGTCGAATCGGCCTGGGCCTTCTCGCGCTGATGTTCACACTGCTGTGCTCTGCCGTCCCAGGCTTTGCCCATCCGGAAGAGGAGCATACCCTTCGCTTCTCGGCTATTCCCGATCAGAATTCAACAGAACTGCGCGAGAAGTTTGACGCACTTGCTGCGTATCTCGCCAAGGAACTTGGTATCAAGGTTAAGTATGTTCCCGCGCGCGACTATCAGGCCGCGGTGGAGTTGTTTAAAAATGCAGATATTGAACTCGCCTGGTTTGGCGGTCTGACCGGTGTTCAGGCGCGCAAGGCCGTTCCCGGTGCTCTTGCGATTGCCCAGGGCGACTCCGATCCCAAGTACTACTCCTATTTCATAGCGCATAAGGATGTTCCGCTTGAGACCTCAGAGGACTTTCCGAAAGATCTCGGTAAATACACCTTTACCTTTGGTTCGGAGAGTTCAACCTCCGGCCGCCTCATGCCTGAATTTTTCATCCGCAAGGAAACAGGAAAATCCCCCAAGGATTTCTTTGAGTCTGCGGTTGGCTTCTCCGGTAGTCACGATAAAACCGTTGAGCTCGTTGCCAGCGGTCAGTATCAGACTGGCGCCGTTAACTACAAGGTATATGATCGCCGCATCGAGAAGGGCGAGACTGATTCAAAAAGTGTGAAAATTCTTTGGAAGACGCCTTATTACGCGGATTACAACTGGACCGCTCATCCGGTTATCAATAAGAAATTCGGCGCCGACTTCATTCAGGAAGTACAGGCTGCCCTCATCGGTATCAAGGATAAGGAATTGCTTTCAGCCTTCCCAAGAAACGCGATGATTCCGGCAGTAAACAAGGACTTTGACGGAATTGAAAAGGTTGCCAAAGAGCTGAACATGATTCGCTAATGAGTAAAGGCTCCTCTGAAGTTTCTCAAAACGGCAGGGACACGGCGTCAGCACCGAGTGATTCGGTGTTTTCCCTCGACGGCGTGTCCCTTTCCTATGGCGCTAAATCTGCGCTCAACAATGTCTCTTTTTCCCTGAAGCGTGGTGAGTCCCTCGCGCTGATCGGGCCAAGTGGTTCGGGCAAGACGAGTCTGTTTCGACTCTGTCTTGGAATGCTCAAGGCAGACGAGGGCAGCGTCTACTGTCAGCAGAAGGATATCGCCACGCTGCAGCCCAAAGACTTGCGTGCCATGCGTTCTCAGCTTGGCTTCATCAGTCAGGATTTTGCCCTCGTTCCAAACCTCTCGGTTCTGCAAAACGTTCTGGCCGGCAGACTGGGCTCGAGAAGTTTTCTTCGCTCGTGCAGAGATTTTATCGCTCCAACGCGCTCGGACATTGAGAATGTCCACTCAACACTTGCCGCAGTCGGCATCGCGGATACGATTTTCAAAAAGGTGTTTCGCTTGTCCGGCGGAGAGCAGCAGCGAGTTGCTATCGCGCGGGCCCTTTTTCAGAAACCAGTAGCGCTTATCGCTGATGAGCCGGTCTCCAGCGTGGATCCGGCTCGAGCTGAGGCCACGCTCTATCTGCTGAAGGAGCTCAGCGAACGTCATAATCTGGGGCTTCTCGTTAGTCTGCATGACCTGGAGCTGGCACGCATTTTCTTCCCGCGACTGCTTGGCCTGAGGGACGGCTCTCTTGCCTTTGATTGCCCTACGGAGGACGTAAGCGAAGAGATGTTGCTTTCCCTGTATCGCATAGAAAGCACGTAGAGGGCCTGCTCATATGAAAACAGGTAGCTAAAAATGGGCGAGTGCGTAGGAAAGAAACTCGAGGGGGCTCAGGGAATATATTCTCTCGGTTCGATGCGGGGTATTCTGCTCCTTTTGCTTGCTGCTTTGCTCTTCTCTCTCTTTGAACTCAATCAGCTGCTTCCAGAAGCAAAGAGCAGAGGCGGAAGCTATTCCATTGCGATTGAATTTTTCGGTCGGGCCTTTTCACCCGCGTTTTCGTATCAGGGGCAGGATATTCCGGAGGGAACAGCTCCCTTACTGCTCAAGGCCTTCTACGCCTGTATTGAGACTCTGAAGTTCGCCGGAGCGGCGATGAGCCTGGCCATTCCCTTTGGTTTGCTACTGGGGTTTCTCTCCTCAAGCTCCTGGTGGATTTCTGATCAGTCGGGAAGTGGTAACAAGAAGCGACATCTGTTCTTTCGCATTGTTCCTCCTGCCTGTTACAGCAGCGCACGCCTGCTCGCTGCCTTCCTTCGCTCAATCCACGAGCTGCTCTGGGCAGTGATGTTGCTTGCGATGTTTGGTCTGAGTGAGTTTGCTGCCGTACTGGCTATCGCCCTTCCCTACTCCGGAACCCTGGCAAAGATTTATTCTGAAATCATCGATGAAACGCCGCGTAACGTCGCATTTTCCCTGCAGGGAACCGGTGCCGGCAGTCTTCAGGTCTTTACCTTTGGCATACTCCCCCTGGCGATCAACGATATGATCTCCTACACGCTCTACCGCTTTGAGTGCGCAATTCGATCCAGTGCAATTCTCGGCTTCTTCGGCTTTCCAACGCTCGGCTATTACATTGCCGCTTCTTTTGAGAATCTGTATTACGGCGAAGTCTGGTCGTATCTCTATGCGCTTCTCGTGCTTATAATTGCAAGCGACTTCTGGAGCAGAAAAGTGCGCTCCCGCCTTGATGCCGGAGCCTATGTCTAAGATGTCAGATGAACAGCACAGCAGCGGCGGGCAGCAGTCCTTTGAAACGCCTCTAGAGCAATTGCTCAGAGAAAAGCAGCGAGACCTCTTTCTTTCGTTCAGCGCCGTATCCTTTGTGTTGCTCCTGCTTCTGCCTTGGCTGCTTGGCTTCAGCTCTGAGTCCGCTTTTTTTACCGAACAGCGCCTGAGTAATATACAGCGCTTCTTCAGGGAACTTACCCCCTATCCCCTTCGAGAACAGGGCTTCGATTTTCACCTGCTCTGTACCTGGGTAGCAGAACTCTGGAGCGAAAAGGGAGGTGAGGCGCTCAGAATTACTTTGGCTATATCTATTGTTGCAATTTCTCTGGCCGGATTGCTGGGTCTTCTGGCCGCAGTCTTTGGTGCCCGCCCTCTGCGAAGACACAGAGACAGTCAAAGCAGAACACAAAAGCTCGTTTCCTATATCATTCACACAGTCTGTATCATCGGCCGTGCCATCCCGGAATACGTCTGGGCCTTCATGCTGCTTACGGTGTTTGGTCCCACTGCTCTTGCGGGAATCCTTGCACTGGCTGTTCATAATGCCGGTATCCTCGGTCGCCTCTACCTGGAGACCATTGAGAACCTGCCCGACAAACCCCTGGTCGGTCTTGAGAACCTTGGCGCCCGGCGCAGCCAGATCATGCTCTGGGGGCAAGTCCCGCTGAGCATGTCGCGCTTCCTTCTCTATTTTCTCTATCGCTGGGAAACCTGTGTGCGGGAATCAACCGTTCTCGGGCTGCTCGGCCTGCTCTCCCTGGGCTATTGGATTCAGGACGCCCGGGCGCGCACCTTCTACGATGAGATGTTCTTCTTCATCCTCTTAAGTTCACTGTTGGTGATACTGGGAGACTTTCTCTCCGCCTACCTGCGAGAGCGGCTGCGAAACAGCGACTAGCCGGTCAAAAAGGGCACTGAGATGAACTAGAGCACATCCTTCTGCGCCAGAACTCGGCCGTTACCCTTGCGCTTGGTCAGTCCTTCGCTGTCAAAGCTCTCCAGGATCATCACCGCGAGGTTTCTGCTGGTGCCCGTTACATCGCGCACTTCTTTGAGTTCTATGACCTCCTGCTTGCGAAAAAGCTCCAGCAGCGCCTCTTTAAACTCATTCATATGTTTTCGCAGTATATAATTGCTGCCAAGCACCGTTACCACACCCTCATCGACCATCATCTTGCTTACCTTCTTCAGGTCAGCATCTTTTGCATTGAGTCGTGAGAGGATATCGCCTTTTGCAATAGAGGCCGCTCCGACTTCTGTAAGAAGCGTTTCAAGCTTAGCCCGCAGCGCAAGCTGCTTATCGGTGATCTGTGGCTTAAAACTGCTAAGCGCTATGCAGGAGTGTCGCGTTATAATTTCCTTCTTATCGATAAGCTGATCGACAAAGGCTGCCGCGGCACTGGTATCAACCCGAAATAACTGCGCCACATAGGACGCCTGCATACCCTGAGCAAGGGGATTTTCCCGGTGATAGCGATCCAGATGTCGCTTTAGTCGCTCGCGAATCTCCTCCACCCGCTCGCAGATGAGCCATTGACTGCTGCTGATCGGCTTGAGCATGCCCTCGTCAATAGCCTCCTGCAGACGCTGTTTCGCTGTTGCGGAATCGCACTGCGCAAAGGAGGACAGCTCCGCGGCGTCGAGAATGGGGCGATCACTGCTGAACAATGCTGCCTTAAAGTAGTCTCCCGCCTGCATCGCCGCTTTGGCCTTTTCCAGACGAGGAATGAGAAAGGCAGAGCTGCTTCTCACCCTGCGGATATTGCTGCCGAGTATCTGTCCGCCCCCTATGGTATCTGCCGGAGAGAGAACCCGGATGATAAAGCGGTCTCCCGCCGCAAAGACTGCCGGATGGGCCAGAGAAATCAGAACAAATGCCTCTTCTCCGGGCTCCAGGCTCTCAACACCGAGAAGCCGCATGCGACAGACAATCGCTGCCGTGCCCGAAAGAAATCGGTATTCTCCCCGCTTGCCAATAACCTGAGTGGGATGCTCATTGCGAAAGAGAACCAGGATCGAAGAGGCCGGAGTAAAGACCCCGGGTGAAGCCAGACACATGCCGCGCTCCAGGTCAGCCAGCTCGAGATCGCGAAGATTTATTGCCGAGCTGACATGGGCCTGAGAGCGAGTCGCAGAGGCTCGGTAGGTCTGTATACCCCGCACACTGGTTTTAAGCCGGGCGGGTAGGAGTTCGAGCGGAGATCCTTCGTCTATGAGTCCGGCACAGGGAACTCCGGTCACCACGGTGCCATGCCCTTTCAGAGAAAAGTAATGCCGCACGTACATGCGAAACGCTTTGCCCTGGATATCTTCATCAGAAATGCTTGAACCACGCGCCTCAATCAGAGCGGCCAGATGCGTCTTAAGCTCGGGAATTCCCTGCTGTGTCGTGTTTGATACCTTAAAGATCCCGCTTGGCTCCAGTCCGGAAGCCTTGAGAAACTCAGAAATATCGTCCTGGACCAGCTCCAGCATCTCCGCGTCAACCAAATCGGTCTTGGTAATCACAACGACGATTTCTTTAACCCCGAGAATGCGCAGAATCCGTAAGTGCTCTTCGGTTTGCGGCATCACCGCGTCATCGGCAGCAACGACGAGCAGCAGAATGTCGATGCTGGCTGCCCCGGAGACCATATTGCGGATAAAGTCCTCGTGCCCGGGCACATCAATCACACCCAGACGACCGAGTCCTTCGATTTCCCAGGGGGCAACCCCCATATCGATAGTCAGGCCGCGTTCTTTCTCTTCTTTCAGGTGATCCGGATCAAAGCCGGTGAGGTTTCTGACCAGAGAGGTTTTACCGTGATCTACGTGACCCGCGGTACCAAGCATGACGGGCAAAGCTCGTTGTCCTTCAGCGCTCATGTATGTCTCAGAACCCTCCTATTGGCGTTCAGGGTAGAACTAAAGTGCCTCAACCGCAGTCCGTATGGCCTTACCCAGTTCAGGGATTTCCGTGTCGTCGACTGCCCGCATATCAAACAGTATTGCTTCATCTCTCATCCGCGAGACAACGCAGGGTGTGCCACGCCGCAACTTTCGGCTTAGTTTTTCGGCAATGTCATTTCGCGTTTCTTCTGCTCGCGCAGACATGCAGAGAGCAATGCTCGGTATTGATTCATCCGGCAGACTCCCTCCGCCAATATACGCCTCATCATCGAGAATGGAGAAACTAAAGTCCGCCAGGCCGTCGAGCTCGGTAAGCAGGCTTTCTGCACGGGTTCGCAGGTCCAGAATGGAAGCTTCGAGCATTTGATAAAGCGGTATCGCCTCCTTATACGTGCCATCAAGAAAATGAAGCAGGGTCGCTTCAAGGGCAAAAAGCGTGAGCTTATCTACCCGAAACATGCGGGCAAAAGGATCAGAGCGAACAGCCTGTACGATTTCTTTAGAACCGAGAATAATGCCGCTTTGCGGCCCCCCGATGAGCTTGTCCCCGCTGGCACAGCAAATCGACGCGCCCGATTTTATCGCGTCATCAAGAGGATCTACGTTTCTCAAACCGTATTCTTCAAGGCTGCCCAAAGAGCCACAGCCAATATCTGCAAGCAAAGGGATGTTGTGCTTTTGCGCAAGCTCAGACAGAGCGGCAAGGCTCGGTGTCGAAGTAAAACCGCGGATTTTGAAGTTCGAAGGATGTACATAGACGAGGGCTCCGGTGTTTTCACCGATTGCGTTCTCGTAGTCACGGAGGTGAGTCTTATTGGTGGTTCCGACCTCGCGAAGAATCGCGCCGCTTGAGTCCATTACGTCGGGCATGCGGAAGGAACCGCCGATTTCTATCAGATGCCCGCGGCTAATGACGGCTTCTTTGCCCTCAGACAGTACCCGCAGGAGCATAAAGGTCGCTGCAGCACAGTTGTTTAGAACCGTGGCGGCTTCGCAGCCGGTAAGTTCAGCCAG
>JAUIMJ010000385.1 GCA_030433295.1 bacterium
GATGGCCATTGTTTCTTTATTCGCACTGCCAGCGGAAGTGCCCGCGTGACATCGCCAATGGCACCAAAGCAAACAATTAAGATCTTTTTTCCTTCCATCACCTTACAATGCTAAACCTCGACGAAAGTCTGCCAGCGCCCGCTCCTTCAGGTCCCCAAGAGCTGTCGCATGTCGATCGAGGGAGCGCTCCCAGCGTTGCAGGATGAGGCCCCCAAAATGGCGAAGCCCATTACCCGGCTCAATATATTCCGCCTTGTCAAAATCTATGAGAACGAGTCGCTCGTCTCCGTCGAGCAGGATATTACCGAGGTGAAAATCCGAGTGATACACGCCCTCTTCGAGGACCCTGCGTGCGAGACTGCCTATTTCAAAAAAAAGCTCCCTATCATCCTGGCCGATCACCTCGGGCAACTCATTTCTTTGTACAATCTTCAGCAGGTTCCTGACATGCGGAATTTCCCAGGTTGCGACTGCCCCTGAATAGAGCACTCCTCCCAGACGGGGCCTGAGCAGAGCAAATGCCGGAGCAGGCACCGGAAGACCTCGTCGGTAGAGCTGTCCGAGAATTGACACCTCACAGAACGGTCGGTACTCTACTGCCGGCGTAAATCGCGATGGAGAAAACAATTTTCTAAACGCCGCTGCCAGCCCGAGACAATATCGCTTTTCATTTAGAAATCGAATTACGCCGCCGCGACGATTTTCGCGTAGGAGCACAGCAGCATCAGAGTTCGGAACCGATAATCGAAACAGGCCGCCCCTTCCCGCCGCGGTCTCATCAAGCCCGGTCGCGCCAGCCGAAGCGCAGCGCTCAAATAGATCTGCTTCGGAACGTATGTACTGATCAAAAAACGGACGCAGGCCAGCCTCCAGCATGATCTGACATACCCCCAGGCTCAGCTCACTGAAATGCAGCGTTTCCCGCTGCTCAATTGCCATTTCAGCGCTGCTTCGCGGTTTCATGGGATTTCTCCGCCGAGTGCGTGGAGCTTGCCAAAAGCTCCTTCTTATCGAGAACACGAGAAACCGCCTTTAGCACGGTTTCAGATGACAACTGAGTAATACAGGCCAGGGTTCCGGTCGGACAGCTCATTCCCCCGTGCCTGCCACAGGGGCGACACGGCAATCCCTTCACACCGAGATTCTCAAAGGGCACACCCCAGGGTCCATAGCCAAATTCAGGAACGGTAGCGCAGAAAAGCGCAACAATCGGCGTGCCAAGCGCAGACGCCATGTGCAGAGGCGAACTATCATTCGTGACCAGAAGTGAAGCCTCTCCGATAACCGCGGCCGATTCGAGAAGCTTGCTCTTTCCGACCAGATTTATCAGCGGCACCCCGGCATCGCGTTCTATCTTCGCGGCGAGTTCTTTCTCATCGGGACCACCGACAAGAACGACGCTAAACCCCTGCTCGCTGAGTCCTCTGGCAACTTCGGCAAAGCCCTCGGCTTTCCACCGCTTGGTAGCCCACACACTACCGGGCGCGAGAACGATGGATTCTCTGCCCTCGTATTGCGGTCGAATCGACTCTGCGTATTCGTGAGCATACTCCGGCAATCCAAGGTGGAGATCGCCCTGTGCCTGTTCAGGTTCCAGGCCGAGACAGCGAAGGATCGCAAGATTTCGAAGTACATCATGAGACTGATCTCGTCGCGGGACGGTCTTCGAGTAGAGGAATGAGGCCGAGGCCTCGCTGAAACCGTATCGAACAGGAATGCCGCTCAGTCGAAGCAGCAGGGCTGTCCGATACGACTTGTGCAGACTGAGAACGAGGGAAAAGTTTCGTTTTCGAAGATCAGATGCAACGCGCAGTAATCCTGAGATGCCTGAATCACTCCCACGTTTATCAAACACGAGCACTTCGGCCACATCGGGATGATGTTCAAAGATACTCCGTGCCTGAGGCGTCGTGAGCACGGTAACTCGCGCGTCGGGATATACCTGTATGATGTTCTTTGGCACCGCGGTAGAGAGTATCGCGTCGCCCAAAAAACCGCACTGAACGAGTAATACTTCCATGCAAACTGCTGCTCCCTGTGAGTCCTTTCAGGAATATGCGAGTCCTTTCACGAATACAAGAGAATTAATGAGCAGAGCGCCTCTTTCACCTCGTCACCTAACAGCACGATGAGCGCCACCCGAATCTCCCTAGGACAAAAGCTCCTCTAACCAGCGAGCTTCCGCGGCAAGCCCCGTCGCCAAATCAGTCGTCGGGCTGTAGCCGATTGCCGATTGCGCAAGCGAAGTATCAGCCGCGGTATGCCGGGCATCGCCTTTTTGACGATCGACATAGTTCACATCGAGTTTTTTGCCGATGATATCGCCAATCTGCGCTATCACCTGATTCACGGTGACTCGAGATCCCCCGCCGATGTTACAGACGAGCGCGGGAACTTCAGTGCTGCCCGCAGCAATCGTTGCCTCTACGGCATCCTTGATGAAGGTGAAGTCACGAGACTGCTCTCCATCGCCATAGACCGTCAGCCCCTCACCCTGTATCCCCGCTTTGATAAAACGATGGAACGCCATATCTGGTCTCTGACGCGGTCCATATACGGTAAAGTATCGAACGCTGGCGGTGGGAACACCGAACTCACTTGCGTAGAGAACCATAAGCTGCTCTGCCGCCAGCTTGCTCACCCCGTACGGGCTAATCGGATGCGGTAGAATAGTTTCGACCGTCGGCAGGGTTTCGGCGGTTCCATAGACTGAAGAGCTAGAGGCATAGACGACTTTCTTCAGCGTGCCGGACACACCAGGACTCTTCGCAGCTTCCAACACACGCTGGGTGGCGAGGATATTGTTTCCTGTGTAGATCGAAAATTCATCACCCCAACTGGCCCGCACCCCGGCCTGTGCCGCAAGATGAAACACCAGATCCGCACCCTCAAACAACTTTTCGAGATCGGCCTGCTGGAGATCCTCCTCTACAAACTCAAAGTCATTGTGATCTCTGGCAGAGAGCAGATTGCGCTCCTTCATGGCGCGTGGGTAGTAATCGACAAAACAATCGATCCCGACCACGGAATGACCTCTCGCTAGAAGCTCATCAGATATACTCGAACCGACGAAGCCAGCGGCTCCAGTAACAACACAGCGCATAGCCTGCACTCCATTCCTTCAAACAATACTTATTTTCCACTATGCGCGAAGCGTGCTACCCCGCGCTAAAGCGACGAACCCGGTACTTAAAAAACCGGGCGAAGATTTCCATACACGGATAGGGGTTATAACTAAAAAAACCCAAACAAAAAACGAAGAAGCGAGTATTCCCCGGGGAGCGCTGTCCCGGCAGGGTAGTACAAAGCGCAAACCTCGCGTTCTTCTTCAGGATTACTCAGGAAGCGGCCCGAGAATCGCCCTGACGGAGCGTAGTAGACTTCGATACGTTAG
>JAUIMJ010000386.1 GCA_030433295.1 bacterium
TTTCCTGCAGATTCGTTGCTTGCCGACCCGCTTTCGTTATGTGGATATTGGCAGTAAGCGATACAGAGAGTTTCGCACAGGGGATGCGGTCTGGGAGGAGTAGGCCTCTCCCGAGCAACAGCCGCCCACGGCCGTGGGCGGAAATATCGAAAAGGCACTTATTTTAGCGTTACAAATAAAAGCATTCGCTCGAAGTTTGCGCGCTTAACCACCAGCGCCATTTTCTTCTTATTGCCCTTTAGCTGACGAATCGCTGTGGTGAGATCGGAAACCGATTCGATCTTAACCGGCTTCCATTTAGTGATATTCTCCCCCTTGGTCTCAACTTCCTGAATGAGGTCACCTTTCTTCAATCCAACCTTTGCCGCAGGACTTCCGGATGTGACTGAAACAACCACCAAACCATTGAATGCGTCCTTACCCAACCGGGCGATATCTGAGGGATTGAGAACCCGCACTTCCACGCCGAGTTCCTGTATGGGAACGACACCGAGAGAATAGGTCTCCTCTTTTGGCTCGACCGGTTTCTCAACAGTAATGGCTGTTTCTTTCTCAGTTTCTTTAGGTTCTTCGACCTTTGTCTGCTGAGCAACCTCAGGCTGCTCCTTCACGGGATCACCACTCTCAACGGACATTATGATACCGACCCCTGCAGCAATAACACCCAGCGTAAGCAGCATCAGCAAGCGGATGAGAGAAAATGCACCTCCACTGGCTTCTTCTGTCTCGGACGGTGACTGCTCAAATTGCTCAATACCGGCATCGAGGTCAACGTGTGCAAAATCTTCTCGGGAATGCGAACCGGTCAATCTTCCCGGGGGTCGCTTCTTTTTCTTTTTTCGCTTCTTCTCACTAACCAGTGGCTGCTTTATCGGTGCCAGACCATTGGGCGTGGCACCATCAGCCGCCTCCACCGTAATTTCTGTCTTCGGCGCAGAGACTCGATTAAACGTCTTTAGACCCTGCTCCGGCTGAAGTACCTCATCGCCGTCCGTCTCAACACTCGCTGGCAACTCCACTGATTCTCTCAGAGCCTCAAGAAAGCTTCTCACTGAGAGAAAACGCTCGTCGGGATCTTTATGCAAAGCTTTCATCAGCACTTTTTCAAGTGCTTCAGGTATCTCATTATCCGGGGCGACATCGGCAAATGTCGGCGGCTCTTCGCTGCGATGATACAAGAGAAGATCGAGCAGAGAATCTGACTGAAACGGTGGACGGCCGCAAAGCATGTGGTAAATGATCACCCCGAGCGAATAGATGTCGGAACGTGGGTCCGCATCTCGTCCGCCGAACAGCTCCGGTGACATATACGTCGGGTTTCCAACCGTACGACCCGTTTTCGTCATCACCGTGAGATTTGTCTTGGCACCAGCAAGCGCCAGGCCCATGCCGAATTCGTAAATGAGAATATGCTCATTTCCAGCGATACTGGTATCTACATGTATTGTCTCAGCACTGAGATTTGCATGCAAAACACCAACCGCATGTGCGACAGCAACGGCTTCGCACAATTGCTGTGACAAGCGCAGCGTCAACTCTACCGGAAAGAAATTTCGCTCGGCGATCGCCTGAGCCAGAGGAACTCCCGTTCGCAAGGGAAGTACAAGAAATGGAGCCTGCTCGTAGCTGCCGTAGTCGTAGATACGGGTTATATTTGGATGCTCAAATTGCGAAACACTATGAGCCGCTTCATCGAAGCGCTCGAGCATGTCGTCGAATTCTTCCGCATCAACATTCGGCCGGAACACACGAACCTCTACCATTTCTCCCATGATGGTGTTCTCTGCCTGATAGGAGACACCTCGGGAGTCCTCACTGAGCACAGAAAGAATGCGGTACTTACCGCCTATCTGAACACCGAGCAGTGAGTCTTCAGGAGAATGTGTACTGGTTTCCAAGAGCTCTTCTCTCTCATGTTGTACGACGCGGTATCACTGCGCGCGAGCGCCACCAGCCGTATATCCTGCTTCTATAACGTAACTTTAGATGCGAGCGGGGCAAAAAAGGAGCCAGGGAGAGCAAAACTCCCGAAGCTTTAAGTCGGATACACTAAAGAGAAGCCGCTGCCCCGGAGCAAGCAGACATTACTCGAAGTATCTTGTGGAGCGTGCAGAGCGATTATCGGCCTGAATCAAGGGGAGTATCAGGCAGTCAGGACGCACAGTCCACACAGGTCGTGCAGTGCGGCAGGGCCAGAATTCGAGCGAGAGGAATATCTTCCCCACAGGACAAACACCCACCAAACGTGTCGGAATTCATGCGTCGCCGCGCATTGTTGAGCAGAACGAGACGCTCCTCCAGGGATCGAAGATTTGCCTCATGGATTTTCTGCTGCTGAATAGCCTCCATACGAGTCAACCTGCCAAGGGCGCTGTCAGGGGCGACCGGTTGGGAGAGTTCGCGTAGCCGGGGAATCTCGCCTTCGATTTTCTCAATCTCCGATGTAATCGCTCGTGCGATCGCTTCTTTTTGGGATTCGTCCATATGAAAGAGAAACCTATGATACGGATATTGCTAGGATCACACGCCGCTCAGTATATGGAAAGATTTCACAGATTTCACGAATTTCATAATTTTCCCAAGGAAGGATGCGCGAATGGTGGGGAGAGAATTGAGTAAAACTCGAATTCTCTCTTATTGCCGAGCTATGACTTCGGCACATGTCTCATTCGAAGCGCAAGGCGTTCGAAGGACGATGTGCTCGGAAGCCAGATCATTCATCCGAAGAATTGCGTCGCTGAAACGCATAATCTTCGGACAGATCGACTCACTCTGGAACGCCCACCAGTACTGTGCAATCTACTGCGTCTTATTGAGAAGGAAGTCCTCTGGACTTCTCAGCATACGGCCCTTGCCGATGCAAAAACTTCTCTAATAAGCGCAGCGATCCAAATAGGTCCTTTGAAAAAGCGCCAATGAGGGTTCCTAGCATCCTCATCAGCATCAAAGTTCCTATCTCGCAAGCCCGAGACATCAACATCTCCCGAAGAAACTCGGAAGAAGTGACTTTGGGTGTCCCCGATATCGAATTTCCCAGATTCGGTATCGACAGAAGATGGTCAAAAACAGCGAGACCACACTTCCATAGCTACGACAGTACTTTCTTTTGCTGAGACGAAGAAATGCTTCGCAACAACAAAAGAAAGTACTACGTAAGACTATGCGATACCATCACACGGTAACATTCGAGGCAAAAGAGAAACCACCTTAAAAACAGGTAAAACCGGAAATCAATTCTCTTCCTCAATTACGAGTAGAAACGTTCGTCATCAAGCAAAAGGTTGAACAGGCGATATTGCATTGTCACGCTCGGATAAGATCTGCAGCGGTTGATTGGTCTATCAAAGGACTCAGAGGCCAGCAAATCCGCTGTCTGTGCAGCT